>NZ_CM001857.1:3094672-3127735 GCF_000400505.1 Musicola paradisiaca NCPPB 2511
GTTTTATCGTCGGCGACCGTCTGCTGATCAATGAACTGGCGCCGCGGGTGCACAACAGCGGCCACTGGACGCAAAACGGCGCCTCCATCAGCCAATTCGAGCTGCACCTGCGCGCCATATTGAACCTGCCGCTACCGATGCCGGAGGTCGACGCGCCGTCGGTGATGATCAACCTGATCGGCACCGATGTGAATATCGACTGGTTAGCCTTGCCGCTGCTGCGACTGCACTGGTACGAAAAAGAAGTGCGTCCGGGACGCAAGGTGGGGCATCTCAATTTCAATCATTCAGACCGCTCTCTGCTGTGCCGCACGCTGGCGTCGCTATCGCCGTTGCTGCCCGATGAATACCAATCGGGCCTGGCCTGGGCGCAACAGTGTCTGACTGACTGAGACGACTTATTACCCCGGTCGCTCCGGCAGGAACGACCGGCATCATCGCCGCGCCGTTGCGTATGGCTTAGAGCCTATCCCAGTAGGCGTTATTGGCGCAGCCAGTTTGGACTCGGGAAGCCGCACAGAAACCGGAGCGTACACGGAGTAGGTGAGGATTTCGAGCACTGCCCAGAGCCAAAATGGCAAGTGAAATAGCCCTCATGGGATAGGCTCTTCATCCGATAACGTAAATTTATTCAGCCTATGACATTTTTTAGTACCACAGACAAACCAGCGAGGGTATTATTTTCCCGCTCGATAAAAAGCATCTTGATATTAATTAGCACATACGTTAATTATTCGTTATTCAAATACAGATGACGGAATCAATTAAGCGCAATCAATATAACGCATCAAAATAGATACTCTTAATTACGACATATTTAACGCATCAGGATTGATATTTTAATTTTAGTGAGATAAAATAAAAATAATTCATCCCCATCCATTTGTGTGATCACTCCGCTATTATTTAAACCCACCCCGGATATAGAATGCCGCCACAAACAGATTATCCCAAAAACATGATCTTTCATGTTTGAACCTGCAAATTAATTCAGTATTGGCATCAAGCCAGTACGGTACTTTTTTATACCTGTGTTCACCAAGGAGACACAACTATGAGCATAGTTCAAGACAGCGGTCAGGCACTTGATCAGGCCTCCGGCTGGCGCAAAAGCGACACCGTCTGGATGCTGGGGCTTTATGGCACAGCCATTGGCGCAGGCGTGTTGTTTTTACCCATCAACGCGGGCATTGGCGGGCTTATCCCGTTAATTATCATGGCAATTATTGCTTTCCCGATGACCTATTATTCTCACCGCGCATTATGTCGTTTTGTATTATCCGGCAAAAACGGTGGTGAAGATATTACCGAAGTCGTAGAAGAACATTTCGGCGTCGGTGCGGGTAAATTAATCACTTTGCTTTATTTTTTTGCTATTTATCCGATTCTTCTTGTTTATAGTGTCGCCATTACTAACACCGTTGATAGTTTTATTACTCATCAACTTCATTTACCCTCCCCGCCACGCGCCATCCTGTCGCTGGTGCTTATTCTTGGGTTAATGTTTGTTGTTCGTTTAGGCGAAGCCATCATTGTTAAAGCGATGAGTGTTCTGGTTTATCCCTTCCTCGCCGTATTAATGATGCTGGCCTGTTATTTAATCCCGCACTGGAATACCGGCGTATTTGAAAATATTTCTCTGAGCAATAATGTTACCGGCAATGGTCTATTGGCTACCTTGTGGTTGGCGATTCCAGTCATGGTATTTTCATTCAACCACTCACCGATCATTTCCTCCTTCGCGGTCGCTAAACGTCGTGAATATGGCGACTATGCCGAGAAAAAATGCTCCCATATTCTGGCCTGTAGCCACACCATGATGGTGTTGACCGTCATGTTCTTTGTGTTCAGTTGCGTACTGGCGTTATCGCCATCGGATCTGATGGAAGCCAAATCACAGAATATTTCCATCCTGTCTTATCTGGCTAACCACTTTAACAACCCGATTATGGGTTACATGGCGCCCATCATCGCGACCATTGCGATCTCCAAGTCATTCCTGGGCCACTACCTGGGCGCCAGCGAAGGCTTCAACGGTATGATATTGAAAAGCCTGCGCAGCCGCGGCAAAACGGTCTCCCTGGTTAAACTCAACCGCATCACCGCGCTGTTCATGCTGTTAACCACCTGGCTGGTCGCTACATTGAACCCCAGCATTCTGGGTATGATTGAAACGCTGGGCGGCCCGGTTATCGCTTGTCTGTTGTTCCTGATGCCGATGTACGCCATCCGTCGTGTACCGGCGATGCAGAAATACAGCGGCGCACTCAGCAACCTGTTCATCACCCTGCTGGGTCTGGTCGCCATCACCGCCATCATCTACACCCTGTTTGAATAATCCCGGGGCTTCGCGCCGCCCTTGTGCGGCGCTACCCGGCGAGCCGAACGCGCCATGCCGCCGGATAACGCCGACACCGCCCGACACCCCATTGTTATCCCCGGCGCTGGCAGCCACCATCACCAACGCCGTAGTCTGAAAGGAACCCCTTATGGTCAGCGTATTTGATATTTTCAAAATCGGTATCGGCCCTTCCAGTTCGCATACCGTTGGCCCAATGAAAGCTGGCAAAATGTTCACGGACGATCTGGTCAGTCGCGATCTGATGCCATCGGTTGCCGCTATAACGGTGGACATTTATGGCTCCCTCTCTCTGACGGGCAAAGGGCACCATACCGATATCGCCATCATTATGGGCCTGGCGGGTAATCTACCGGATACCGTTGATATTGATGCTATTCCCGCCTTTATCCAGCAGGTTCAGCACACTCAGCGTTTGCCGCTGTTGCATGGGCAGCACGAGGTCAGCTTCCCGCTGAACAGCACACTGCGTTTTCAGCCGGAAAATCTGCCGCTGCATGAAAATGGCATGACGATCAATGCGCTCAACGATCAGCAAGAGGTGCTATACAGCAAGACCTACTACTCCATCGGCGGCGGCTTCGTCGTGGATCAGGAAAGTTTCGGCAAGCCGTCGGTTCAGGAAGAAAGCGCCCCCTGGCCGTTCTATTCCGCCCGACAGCTATTACAACATTGCCATGACAATTGCCTATCGCTGTCTGCCGTGGTGATGAAAAACGAAATCGCCATGCATAGCCGCGAAGCGCTGGAAAGTTACTTCGCCAGCGTCTGGCAAACCATGCAGAACGGTATCCATCGCGGCATGAATACCGAAGGCGTACTGCCGGGGCCGTTGCGCGTACCGCGCCGCGCCTCTGCCCTGCACCGTCTGCTGTTCATCAACGGTCGTTACTCCAGCGATCCGATGGACGCGATGGACTGGGTCAATATGTTCGCGATGGCAGTATCTGAAGAAAACGCAGCGGGCGGACGGGTAGTCACTGCCCCGACCAACGGCGCCTGCGGCATTATTCCCGCCGTACTGGCCTACTACGACCGCTTTATCCAGCCGGTAACACCGGAAACCAGCTTGCGTTATTTTCTGGCGGCGGGCGCTATTGGCATCCTGTTCAAGATGAACGCCTCCATCTCTGGTGCGGAGGTCGGGTGTCAGGGGGAAGTCGGCGTCGCCTGCTCGATGGCCGCCGCTGGGTTGGCTGAACTGTTGGGCGCCAATCCGGAACAGGTGTGCATCGCTGCGGAAATCGGTATGGAACACAACCTGGGGTTGACTTGCGATCCGGTCGCCGGCCAAGTGCAAGTTCCCTGCATCGAACGCAATGCCATCGCTGCAGTGAAAGCGATTAACGCCGCACGCATGGCGATTCGCCGCACCAGCGAACCCCGCGTATCGCTGGATAAAGTGATTGAAACCATGTACGAAACCGGTAAAGACATGAACGCCAAATACCGTGAAACCTCGCGCGGCGGCCTGGCCATCAAGGTGGTGCAGTGCGAATAAACGTTGATCGGGTCATCGTCCGCGCGGGATAGGCGTTAATGTCGGATATGGATGTGCGACGCGGACAATAGCAACCGGGACAATAGCCACTCGAACCATGGCAATCAAACTATGGCAATCACACCATAGCAATCACACCATAGAAAAAGGGCTGATGCAGACGCATCGGCCCTTTTTACTTACTGGTTACTGGTTACTGGTTACTGACACTATCAACGGTTATCTGGTTATCCACTACCGCTGACGCTTCGGAAAAGCACCGCCCGGATTACCGCTCTCGCCAACGTCTCACAGATACCATCAGGGTTATCCGTTACCGCTCGTGCTTAAAAAACCCCGCGTGTTTTACCGCTACCGCCGACATCCCGCCCAAAGCGCGCCGGTTATCGGTTATCGGCAAGTCAGACGTTCTTTTTTTCGCTGCTCGGCCAGGACCAGATCAGGTTGTTTTCCGCCGCCGAGACATACCAATCCAGCGCGCTGCTGGCTGTCGCCGCCTTGGGTACGCTAGCGTCGACCGGCATAGCGCCGGCCGGGAAGGCTGCATTTTTCTTGCGGATACGCATCGGCGTTTTCGACTGTTCGCCGTTCACCTGCGCATTGAAGGTTTCCACGCTGGCGTCAAATAAAACGCCCTCCAGCTGATGCAGCCGATTCAGGCCGCGCAGAATGGACAACAGGCTGCTCAACGTGATGGATTCGCCCATTTCGGCGCGTTTGATGGTGGCGATGCCCAGCCCGGCTCGCTCGGCTAAATCGACCTGCGATAATCGTTGCTGGATACGTGCATCTTTTATCCGTCGGCAAAGCTCGGTGATGATGTCACCTTCGCTCATGGTGCTGAATCTCATAATGCTATTGGCCGCCCCGCTGTTAAAGTGCGCATATTCTACCATTGCACCGATAAATGGCGGAGGCGGGCCGGCAACAAAACGCCGGATTCTCGACGCAGGTCAATTTTTCATAAGAAAAAGATATGACAATTCACCCAAAACGCCCGGTGATGTAGTCTTCGGTGCGCCGTTCGGACGGCGCGGTGAATAGCGCATCGGTGTGGTTATATTCGATAATGCGCCCCTGATGGAGAAAGGCGGTGTAATCCGATACTCGTGCCGCCTGTTGCATATTATGCGTCACCAGCACCAGCGTAAACCGCTGCTTCAGCGCCCCGATCAGTTCTTCAATCACCAGCGTAGAAATCGGATCCAGCGCCGACGTCGGCTCGTCCAGCAACAGAATCTCCGGCTCGATGGCGATCGCCGGCGATCACTAAACGCTGTTGCTGGCCGCTGGAGAGCGTCAATGCGTTATCGCTCAAGCGGTCTTTCACCTCATGCCACAACGCCGCCGCTCGCAATGCGCTCTCCACGGCGTCATCCAGCACACGGCGCGTCTTCACGCCTTGCAGCCGCAGGCCGTAGATCACATTGTCGTAAATGGACTTCGGAAACGGGTTCGGCCGCTGAAACACCATACCGACACGGCGACGCAGCATCGGTACATCCACCGCTGGATCGTTGATCTTCATATCCTGCAGATAGATATCGCCTTCAATCCGGCAATTATCCAGCAGATCGTTCATGCGATTGAAGCAACGCAACAATGTCGATTTACCGCAGCCGGAAGGGCCAATCAGCGCAGTAACGCGATGTTTCGGAATACGCAGCGAGATATCGCACAGCGCTTGTGTGCCGCCGTAATACAGGCTGAGGTGATCCACCGACAACGCCGTCTGCTCATCGCTAAGCTGCTGAACATCCATCAAGGGTAGCGATTCCGACTGTTTGAACATGCCCATCCATTTACTCCCGTTACTCAAAGCGACATCGCCCGGTATTTTTCGCGCAGCACATGGCGGATGCCAATCGCCGACAGGTTCAACACCACCACAATCAGTACCAGCAGCAGCGCCGTGGCGTACACCAGCGGGCGCGACGCCTCCACATCCGGGCTTTGAAACGCCAGATCGTAAATCTGGAATCCCAGATGCATGAATTTCCGCTCCAGGTGCAGATAAGGGAACAGGTCGTCCACCGGCAATGCCGGCACCGATTTCACCACCCCCACCAGCATCAAAGGCGCGGTTTCACCGGCGGCGCGCGCCACCGCCAGAATCAACCCGGTCATCATCGCCGGCACCGCCATCGGCAGCACCACATGCCACAGCGTTTCCGCTCGTGTCGCCCCCAACGCCAGCGACCCATGACGAATCGACGCCGGGATGCGTGATAGCCCCTCCTCCGTCGCCACGATCACCACCGGCAATGTCAGCAGCGCCAACGTCAGCGACGCCCATAACAATCCTGGCGTACCAAATGTCGGGTTGGGCAACGATGCGCTGTAAAACAGTGAATCCAGCGTTCCGCCGACCAGATAGACGAAGAAGCCCAGCCCAAATACGCCATAGACGATGGAAGGCACCCCCGCCAGGTTCGCCACGGCGATCCGCACCCAGCGCGTTAATCCATTATTATCAGCATATTCATGCAGATACACTGCCGCCACCACCCCCAGAGGCATCACGATGATCGACATCAGAATCACCATCAGGATGGTGCCGAAAATGGCGGGGAACAGTTGGCCCGGCCCGCTGTTATCCGGCGAGAAACGGGCCATCATCGATACCAGCGTCTGCCAGGCGTGCGCCACTTTCTGCACGGTGGTCATGGTGTTCGGGTACCATGCCGCCTCGATCAACTTCACCGGGATCTCATGCTTACGGCCATCGGCGTCTCGCAGGAGCAACGTGGTGCGATTAATTTCGCTGTTAAGGCTGACCAGTTGCTGGTTCAACGCATCAAACTGACGCTCCAGCTCGATACGCTCCGCCCGCAGCCGCGCCTGGGTGCGGCTATCCAACCGGTTTTCCTGCCGGCGCTGGTGTTCTTCCAGCCGTAGTGCGTCGAACTGCTGGTTGATTCTGACCATGCTTTTCAACCGAATGTCCTGCGCACGCCCCATCAACGTCTGCACTTGCGCAATACGTTGTTGCAGCGCAGCCGCCGGATTTCCCGCCACCAGCGGCTGACCATCCTCCGTCATGCCGTCCAGATAGCCATACGCCATCCCGTTGACGGTACGGCGCAACGCCAGCAATGCCGAAGCACGCTCCCTTTGCGCGACGTCGGTGGACAACAACGTCTGGAAACTCTGCCCGTACACTTCCCGCATACCGGTTTTCACCAGATAACGGCTGACCGTCTCCTGCGGCGGCAGCGTGATGCCAACCGCTTTCCGCTGCTGCGGCGAAAGCGGCTGCTCACTGTACAATTCGCCAATTAACTGACGCGGGCTGCCTTGCCGATCGTTGTAACTGAAGGACCACAGCGGCTGCGGCCAGAGATAACGGGCGCTCTGACCAGCCAACAGGATAAACACCGCCGCCAGCGCGATCAGACTGAAGCTGATGGAAGACGCCGTCAGCCAGATCCACGGCGTGCCGCCGCCAAACCAGCGTTTCATGCCTGCTCTCCCTCATCGCGATAACGTCGACGCAGACGTTGGCGAATTGCCTCCGCCAACGTGTTGACGACAAAAGTAAAAATGAATAACGCCAACGCCGCGAAAAACAGCACCCGGTAATGGCCGCTCGCCATCGCCGCCTCAGGCATCTCGATAGCAATATTCGCCGCCAGCGAACGCAGCCCCTGCAACAGGCTGTTATCCATCACCGGCGTGTTGCCCGTCGCCATCAATACAATCATCGTTTCGCCGACTGCACGGCCGAAACTCAGCATCAACGCGGCAAAAATCCCGGAGCTGGCCGAGGGCAGAATCACGCGCCACAACGTCTGCCAGGCGGTCGCCCCCAATGCCAGCGAGCCCTGGCTCAACGCAGCGGGGACGCTGAATAGCGCGTCCTCCGCCAGCGAAAAAATCAGCGGGATCAGGGCAAAACCCAACGCTACGCCAGCGACCAGCGCGTTACGCTGGCTGAACCCGTCGCCCAACCATTGCCAAAGCGGTTGCCCCAGCAACGCCATCTCCAGCCGCGGCCCCAACCAGCAGGCCGTCGCCAGCATCAGCAACATGGCGGGGATCAGCAACATGGCATCCCACCCCGTCGGCAAGCGCCTGCGCCAACGCGCCGGCAAGCGATCCAACCACCAGCCGCACGCCAGCACCGCCAGTGTCCACAGCACCGGCAGTAACAGTAACGAAGCCAGATAATCGGCCATCTGCGGCGCCAGCCAGAGCGCCGCGATAAGCCCGATCACTACGGTAGGCAACGCGCCCATGATTTCCATTGTCGGTTTTACCCAACGCCGCAACGTCGGCGCCATAAAACAAGCGGTATAGACGGCAGCGGCCAGCGCCAGCGGCGTGGCGAACAGCATGGCGTAAAACGCCGCTTTGAGCGTCCCCGCCAGTAAAGGCGTCAGGCTAAATTTGGCTTGATAACTGTCATCGGCCGCCGTCGGCTGCCAGACATAATCAGGATGGGGATAGTTCTCGTACCAGAGCTTTTGCCAAAGCCCGCGCCAGCCGATATCCGGGTACGCATTGTCCAACTGATAGGCATGCCAGCCCCGCGGCGACTCAATCAACAATGCTCGCCCATGCGGCGAAAATGCCGCCAACGTCGCCGACGATGCCAGTTGTGCAGTCAGCAATGCGCCCGGCTGTTTACTGGCGAATAACGAAAACGCCCCCGTGGGGGTCAGGGTGGCAAACACCCGGCGACGGGGTTCGACAATCAGGCGGAATGGTGGTTCGGCCACCGGAAAATGACGCGCCGCAGTGAGCCGCATACCGTTCTCCGTCGGGGTATCAAACCATTGGCTGAGAGCGCCATTGGCGTCATTGATCAACAGCGAATGCCCACCGGCCAGCAAGGAGAGTGAAAAAGGCGCCGTGCCGGGAAGCGCCAGGGTTTCACGCAGATTTAGCGCCGAACCGCGCCACTCCCACACCGTTAACCGACGTTCAGACAAGGTATACAGTTGTTGCCCATCCGGCGCGAGCAACAGTTGCCCGACAACATCGTCCAATGCAATTCGCCCGCCCGGCGTCATACCCGCCGCCCCCGGCAAAT
The DNA here is from genome assembly GCF_000400505.1 of Musicola paradisiaca NCPPB 2511. Classification (NCBI taxonomy): domain Bacteria; kingdom Pseudomonadati; phylum Pseudomonadota; class Gammaproteobacteria; order Enterobacterales; family Pectobacteriaceae; genus Musicola; species Musicola paradisiaca. Next base: position 3,103,568 of record NZ_CM001857.1, read on the forward strand.
ACCATCGCAACTGGTTATCCTGCGTCACCACGGCAAGGCGCGGGCCGTCGTCTCCATGGGCAATCGCTAATAATCGCAACGGCGCGGCATCGCCATCTAACGTCAACGGACTGGAGCCTAGCGGGAACCGCCATTGCGGCGTCGCGCCTGCGGGCTGCGACAGATCAGGTTGCACGATGCTCACGGAACCGTCGGGATGCCCCAGCGCCAGCAGCGGCTGCTCATCAACGCTGCCGGCAGTCAAAACCACCTCGGGCATACGAGAAAGACGCGCGATGCGCTGACCGTGCGTCAGCGAAATCCATTCGCCGTTTCCATGACGATCAAGACGAAAACCGGTTTGACCATCATCGCTGATGCCGAGCGCTACCGCCGGTTCCCGGTCGTCCAATGTCACATCCTGTACTGCATGGATTGAGGGCGGGAAGAACAACGGAATCACGACATACAGCAGATAGAAAAAAATCAGCAGCAGCGCCAGCAACACCAGCCAACCGCTTCCCACTACGATCCGGTGGGTCAGGCGATCAATCAACGCCCGCCGTTTGTCCCGATACGGTAATCTGCCTGTGTCTGCCATCGCTGTCGTCGTCAATCCTGCCGGTTCGTTTGAAATCGGTAGCCAATACGGTCTGACGCCCGAAACGACATTCGGCCCGCCGGATGATTTGGCTTACTATCACCATAAATGGGGTACATATGTTGCCTTTACCCCTGGAATATGACAATGGTAAGTCTGCCCGTGCATTCGCTTTTATCGTCATGTGCACGCCACAATGCGGGTAGATAGTAGCTGCACTTTATTAAAAATAGTGTAACGGAGTGACAATGAGTCAGGACAAACTCTATATAGACAAAGAGTTGAGCTGGTTATCTTTCAATGAACGTGTACTGCAGGAAGCCGCAGATAAAAGCAACCCGCTGATAGAACGTATGCGTTTTCTGGGCATCTACTCCAGCAACCTGGATGAATTCTACAAAGTCCGTTTTGCCGACCTCAAGCGCCGTATCCTGATCAATGAAGAACAGGGCTCCGACAGTGGATTGCGCCATCTGTTGAATAAAATACAGGAACGAGTGCTAAGAACCGACCAACTGTTCGACAACCTTTACAACGAACTGCTGCTGGAAATGGCTCGCAACCAGATTTTTCTAGTCAACGAGCGGCAGGTTTCCCCCAGCCAGCAAATCTGGCTGCGTGAGTATTTCCGTCAGTACCTGCGCCCGCTGATTACCCCGATCTTGCTGCTGCCGGAGACCAATCTGGTCGAGTTTCTCAAAGATGACTACACCTATCTGGCCGTAGAAATTATCCGCGGCGACAGAACCGATTACGCACTGCTGGAAATCCCTTCGGATAAGATTCCGCGCTTCGTCGATCTGCCATCAGAAGCGCCGCGCCGTCGCAAGACAATGATATTGATAGATAATATTCTTCGTTACTGTTTGGATGACATCTTCAGGGGCTTTTTTGACTTCGATTCGCTGAACGCCTATTCGATGAAGATGACTCGTGATGCCGAATACGATCTGGTCACGGAAATGGAGTCCAGCCTGCTGGAACTGATGTCATCCAGCCTGAAACAGCGCCTGACCGCCAAGCCGGTACGCTTCGTCTACCAGCGTGATATGCCGGACGCCATGGTGCGTTGTCTGCTCGATAAGCTGGGGATTTCGTCCTACGATTCAGTCATTCCCGGCGGGCGTTACCATAACTTCAAGGATTTCATCGGGTTTCCCAATGTCGGCCGCGCCAATCTGGTGAACAAGCCACTGCCGCGCTTGCGTCACGACGGATTCAGCCGCTTCCGCAACGGGTTCGAGGCCATTCGGCAGCGCGATATACTGCTCTACTACCCTTACCATACCTTCGAGCACGTACTGGAACTGCTGCGTCAGGCATCCTTTGACCCTAACGTGTTGTCCATCCGCATCAATATCTACCGTGTGGCCAAGGACTCCCGCATCATCAACTCGATGATTCACGCCGCCCATAACGGCAAAAAAGTCACTGTCGTGGTTGAACTGCAGGCGCGTTTCGACGAAGAAGCCAATATCCACTGGGCCAAACGGCTGACTGAAGCCGGCGTGCATGTGATTTTTTCTGTCCCTGGGCTGAAGATCCATGCCAAGTTGTTTCTGATCTCCCGTAAAGAGGGGGATAACATCGTGCGTTATGCGCATATCGGCACCGGGAACTTCAACGAGAAAACTGCCCGGCTCTATACCGACTATTCGCTGCTTACTGCCGATGAACGCATCACCAATGAAGTTCGCCGGGTATTCAATTTCATTGAGAACCCCTATCGTCCGGTCAGTTTCGACTACCTGTTGGTTTCCCCGCAAAACTCCCGCGCTCGCCTCTATCAGCTGATTGATGGTGAAATCGCCCATGCGACGGCTGGCAGAGAGGCGGGGATTACGTTGAAGGTCAATAACCTGGTGGACAAGGGATTAGCCGAACGGCTGTATACGGCCTCTGCGGCTGGCGTCAAGGTAAACCTGCTGGTGCGCGGGATGTGCTCCCTGATTCCAGAATTGCCGGGGATCAGCGATAATATCCGGGTCGTCAGTATTGTTGACCGTTTTCTGGAGCATGATCGTGTCTATGTGTTCCATAACGGCGGCGATCAGAAGGTGTTCCTCTCCTCTGCTGACTGGATGACCCGTAATATTGATTACCGTATCGAGGTCGCGGTGGAAGTGCTGGATCACACTCTCAAGGAACGGGTGCTGAACATACTGGAGATCCTGTTCAGCGATACGGTAAAAGCCCGCGAAGTCGACAAGGAACAGAGCAATCGCTATGTCGCCCGCGGTAATCGGCGCAAAGTACGCGCCCAGTATGCCATCTATGACTATATCAAGGCGCTTGAGCAACACGGAGAACAGGCCTGACCCCATGCCGTTAACGAATTACACTACCGAACAACCGCAGGAATTCGCCGCCATCGACCTCGGCTCCAACAGCTTTCACATGGTGGTCGCCCGCGTGGTCAACGGCGCGCTTCAGGTGCTTGGGCGCCTGAAGCAGCGCGTCCATCTGGCCGACGGCCTCGACAGCGCCAACCAACTCAGCGAGGAATCCATCCAGCGCGGTTTGAGTTGTCTGGCGCTGTTTGCCGAACGACTGCAGGGATTCCCAGCCACCAACGTTTCCATCGTCGGCACCCATGCGTTGCGTCAGGCTGTCAACGCTCAGGATTTTCTCAAACGCGCCGCCAGAATCATACCCTATCCCATTGAAATCATTTCCGGTCATGAAGAGGCCCGTCTGATTTTCATGGGTGTCGAACATACCCAGCCGGAAAAGGGCCGCAAGCTGGTTATCGACATCGGCGGCGGCTCTACAGAGCTGGTTATCGGCGAAGATTTCGAACCCATTCTGGTGGAAAGTCGCCGTATGGGGTGCGTCAGCTTCGCCCAACAGTTTTTTCCCAACGGCGAAATCAGCGAAGCGAATTTCCGCCGAGCCCGCCTTGCGGCGGCACAAAAACTGGAAACGCTGGCGTGGGAATATCGTATTTATAGTTGGGACTACGCGCTCGGCGCATCCGGCACCATCAAGGCGACCCATGAGATTTTGGTGGCGATGGGCGAGAAAGACGGCCTGATCACGCCGGATAGACTGGAAATACTGAAGGATCGCATCCTACAGTTCAAAAATTTCCGAGCGCTTAGCCTGCCGGGGCTGACGGAAGACCGCCAGACGGTTTTGGTTCCCGGTTTATCTATCTTATGCGGCGTGTTCGACGCGCTGGCCATCAAGGAACTTAGGCTTTCCGACGGCGCGCTGCGCGAAGGCGTACTGTATGAAATGGAAGGACGTTTTCGCCATCAGGATATCCGTATCCGCACGGCGCAAAGCCTGGCCGGCCACTACAATATCGACCGTGAGCAAGCCCGGCGCGTCAGGGAAACCGCCGAACTGCTCTACGCCCAGTGGGCGCAGCAGAACCCATCGTTAGTTAACCCGCAGCTTGAGGCGCTGCTGAAATGGTCAGCCATGCTTCATGAGGTTGGGTTGGGCATCAACCATAGCGGCATGCACCGTCACTCCGCTTATATTTTGCAGAATACCAACCTGCCGGGATTCAATCAGGAACAGCAGTTGCTGCTGGCGCTGATGGTGCGTCTACACCGTAAGGCAATCCGGCTTGAGGAACTGCCGCGGCTTAATCTGTTCAAGAAAAAGCAGTACCTGCCGATGGTGCAACTGCTGCGGCTGGCAACGTTGCTGAGCAATCAGCGGCAGGCGACCACCACGCCCAAAACGCTGCGGCTTATCGCAACCGAAAGCGCCTGGACGCTGATATTCCCCCAAGGTTTTTTCAGCCAGAATATGCTGGTTCAGCTCGATCTTGAGCGGGAACAACAGTATTGGCAGGAAGTCAGTGGCTGGAAACTACTGCTCGAAGAAGAAAAGAACTGACGGATTGACCACTCTCACGGGCGGCGTCCCAAACCGACGCCCGCCCGTTCCTGTCACCGTGATCGCAGTAACATTCCATCGTTTCAATCGCCGCCAAATGGTGACGAAAAGTGCTTTTTGCGCCTACCGCATTGACCACCTTCATCTCCTGTGCCTAAATAAAAAACAGCGAATCCCCGCGATAACCAGGAAAATGAAGGATAATGTCCTCTATCACTCATAAACGACGAATATCCATCAGGCGCCGACGAAGTAGCACCGCGCAAGTCGCCCGAACTGTTCTCATCATCAGTCTCCTCATCCTTCTTGGCCGTTTTGCCTACTCTGCTATTGGCGCATTTTTCCACCACCAGGAAAAACAACAGCAACGTATTGAACAACCGTTGACGACAACGACTAACCTTACCCCTTCCCAGCGGGAGTAGGGCTCGCCTCCCGTTCTCCCTTGTTATTATGCCAATATGGCGCAGTTCGCCGATGATAATCGCCGAAGCAGACTTTCGGTGAGGAATGTTGCTGGTCATATCCCGAAGTCACTCGCTGATCAATAACGAACGCCCCCCACACACCCTATTTCCCCCGCCGTTCTCCTGTTTGTACTGCATTAATGCCATACTTGATTCTATAGCTGTGTCATCAAACCCAAGGGCAGGAGGCGTACAAATGGCAAGTGGTTGGTCTAACGACGGTGCCGTTCAGGATCAGATTGATGCGACGGTGGATGACGCCATTGCGCATGCCCGCAGTCAGTTGCATCAGGGTGATAGCGCGCAATATTGCGAGGCGTGTGGAGAACCCATTCCCGAAGCCCGCCGTACAGCATTACCGGGGGTTCGGTATTGCGTCGATTGTCAGGAAAAACTGGATCGAAAAAACACACTCATCAGCGGCTATAACCGCAGGGGCAGCAAGGACAGCCAGTTAAGATAGACACGGAGCCGCTCGCGCGACCCCGCAGCAGGAACTACCTTACCACCAGCACCGTCGTCTGGGCATGACGAACAATCGCGGCGGCATTGGAGCCTAACAAGTAGGTTTTAACATTCGGGCGACGCGAACCAATCACAATCAGGTCAGCCTCGATTTCTTGCGCCAGTTCCAGCACCTCATCGCGCGGTATCCCAAAGCTAATACTATGAGAAAGCTTTTCCGGCGGCAGGTCGATCGTGCTCACCAGCAAGTGTAGTTTCTCATCCGCCTTAACCACCGCTTCGTTTTCAAACTCTTTGATACCGAATGAATAGGCCGACATAAATGCCGAGGCATCGGGCAAGGCATGAAACAGGTGTAGCTTCGCATCGGCTAGCTTTGCCAACATCACCGCATGGGAAAGCGCTTTTTTGGTCAGTTCTTCTTCATCAATGTCCACAGGCACCAGGATAGTCTTGTACATAAAAGCTCCCTAGGTTTATCAACTCGACATTGACAGCGTAGACCCGATTGACGTTAAGCGACACGGGTTTTTAAGGTATTTGTGAAGCGACGCGATATTTAAAAAAAACACATTACCAATAAAATACAACGAGTTATATATTTATAATTGCCCTCGATTCGTCATGGCGCTAGGCTCTGTTCTTCCGCTTCGATGTCGGCCCTTCATGTATGAATACCATTAATGCGCTGTTCCTCCGATTATCACGCTCACGCTTCCGTCAGCGTTTTCATTTAGGCTCCAGGGAACGCAATTATTGCTTCAGTAAAGGCAAAGAGATGATTTCCTCCCACGCCGCAGAGTTTATTGCCCGACGGCTGGCACCCGCATTGCCGGCCAACGATGGCAAACAGACACCGATGCGTGGACATCCGGTATTCATTGCACAGCATGCAACCGCCACCTGCTGCCGCGGATGTTTGGCCAAGTGGCATGGTATCCCGCAACAACGGGCGCTGACCGAACAGGAACAACGCTATATCGTGGATATCATCCTGTATTGGCTTGAGAAAGATCTGCTAGACGGCAGGCAATGAACTCTCAGAATCGCCCGTTTTCACATCCCATTCCTGCAAAATCCGTTGCGTCTCTTTCACCCATAGCCGATTGCCGGGGATGATGAAATCCGCCCACACCTCGTTATGCTGCGCAATCAATTGCGCGGCACTAACCGCCCGGCGATCTGCCGTGGTATGCGCGTCCGCTGCGACAGTCTGGGCATATCCCCGGCTAGCGGCATTTTTTATTGTCGCATCAACGCAATAATCGGTAGCACAACCACATACGGTGAAATGATGTCCCCCAAGTTGCTCCAACGTAGCGGCCAATTCGGTACGGTAGAATGCATCACAGGCTGTTTTGTTGATATAAATGGCGTTTTTCGGGCGATGGAGTTCCGGTAATAGTTGCCACCCTTCGCTTCCAGGCTGCATCGCCTCATCTACATGAAGAATGAACAACGTTCTCTCAGCAGCATCGATCAGCTGGTTGATCCGCCCGACTACCGCATCCTTCTGGTAACGAGATGTCTGAAACACTGCGTTTTGCATGTCAATGACAATAAGTATGTTCATATCATCGCTCCCACAATCAACGGCACGGCAACAATAAAAAAACGGCGATTTTTATAAGTAAAAATCGCCGTTAGTATAAATAACGCCCTAGATTCTGGCCGAGAAATCAATCGTTACCAAAAAGATCCCGGCTATAAACCTTATCGGCAACATCCTGGAGCACATCTGACATTCTATTGCTGATGATGATATCGGCTTTTTCTTTAAACTCATTCAAGTCAGTCATGACGCGCGAATTAAAAAATTCACTCTTACTAATTGCTGGCTCATAAATAATAACTTCGATTCCTTTCGCTTTTATGCGTTTCATTATTCCTTGAATACTGGATGATCGAAAATTATCCGAACCACTCTTCATTATCAGCCTGTAAACACCGACAACTCTGGGGTTGCTTTTAAGAATATCCGACGCAATAAAATCCTTGCGAGTAACATTCGATTCAACAATCGCATTGATAAGGTTTTGAGGCACATCGCTATAATTTGCAAGCAATTGTTTGGTATCTTTTGGCAAACAATAACCGCCGTAGCCAAATGAAGGATTGTTATAATGAGCACCGATACGAGGATCCAGACAAACACCGTGAATAATCTGACTGGTGTTCAACTCATGAGTCGCAGCATAAGTATCAAGCTCATTGAAATACGATACCCGCATTGCCAAGTAGGTGTTAGCAAACAGTTTAATTGCTTCGGCTTCCGTTGCACCGGTGAATATCACCGAGATATCTTTTTTAATGGCGCCTTGCTCCAGAAGCCCTGCAAAAACCTTAGCTCGTTCGGAGCATTCGCCAACGACGATCCGGGAAGGGTGCAAATTGTCATATAAAGCACGCCCTTCACGCAGAAACTCTGGCGAAAATATAAGATTATCAGTTCCTAATGCCTGACGTGTCTTCAGAGTATACCCAACAGGAATAGTCGACTTGATGACCATTGTTGCACTGGGGTTAATCGCAATCACATCCCGAATGACAGACTCAATAGACTTAGTATTAAAATAGTTCGTCTCAGGATCATAATCCGTAGGCGTCGCGATGACGACAAAATCAGCATTTTCATAAGCTTCATTTTTATCGAGCGTTGCACGAAAGTTAAGATCGCGATTTCTGAGATAATCCTGTATTTCTGCATCGACAATGGGTGAGTCTTTGCGATTAAGCATGTCAACTTTTTCAGGAATAATATCTAGCGCAACAACTTCATTATGTTGCGCAAGCAATACACCTATTGACAATCCAACATACCCAGTACCAGCTATTGCTATTTTCACTTATGCACCTTATTTCAAATACCAACTGGGGTAGCAAACATAATCGATCTGTTTTTCATTATGAACTTTTAACGGAACCACTTCATATTCTAATTTTTCCAGTTCAGCTTTTAATTCGTTGAAACGAACGGAAAAATTGATTGAAAGGTGTTCTTCCCACTCAAAGACCACTACAGGATGGCAACGTTCCAATGTATCCAGGGAACCTAATATGACTTCACCATCAGCACCTTGAACATCGATTTTTATAAACACGACATGTTCAAATTTATAACTATCAAGTGTCCTTGCTTCGTGAGAAAAAACACCCGTGCCGCCTTCACTGAAGGAGTATGCACCAAGATTGACAGCCGAAGCACCATCAAAATCGCCTTCCGTATTTAGCGGCAGCGCGATTTCCTGCCGTTCTTGAGAGGCAAGCGATAAACTCGTAGCCTTTGAGTACAATCCATTATTATATAAATTAATGTTTTTAACACCGTTAATTTCGGTGTTGGCTCTTAATATCCGGCAATTAAAATCGTTCGGCTCAAAGCAATTAACCGAATCAAAATATGTAGCAAATGCAATAGCCATCGTACCTAGATGTCCACCGACATCAATAGCCACGCCACTTTTTATTTTTGCTACCTTTTCCGCCAACTCAAGGATATGAGCATCCCAATATTTTCCAGAGAGAACTGAATCAGAAATAATCTCACCCTGTTTGACAATTAACACGCCGAATTCGGTATTAGCTAACGCCAATTCATGATGCGCAACGTCTTTTTCATCATCTCTTCGCTCATTTCTTAAATCATTCAACTGAGCAAAATGATCCTGTAACTCAAATGAAACAGCATCAAAACGATCAATGATATCTTTATTCAATCGACTTTCAATCGTATCGAAACGATGAGACATCGCTTCCAAATCCTTCCCTATCACCCCATAATTACGAGTGTACCCTTCAATAGTATTGAAGCGATGAGCGATAGCATCAACATCTTTGCCCTGAGCGCTGATACTATTCTCGATAGGAACAACACGACTATCGACATCATTAATATGCCCGGACAGACCTTCCAATATATCACGATGATGTTTAAAACGCTCTTCTACAGAATGAGCGTTCTGTTCTGCTACCTTTATGTGATGATGTAATTTTGATTCCAATACTTCAATTTTATTAATATCATTGACCAGTTCGGTAAAATATGGCCGCATAAACTTAAACAATACCCTACGTAGAGGGTTCATAATAAATTTCGTCTTTGCCTTTGAGATACCAGCAATATATAAGCTATGGATGTTCATCATGGTACCCTCTGAAATTAAGAAAATAACTTAACGGAAAGATTATGTTTAAGATAAGTACGATTTATATCCATCCAGGATGGCTCTTTGATAACTTTAGACTTCATCACATCATTTAGGATACTCTCAACCTGCTCTAAACAAGTATCGAAATGTAAATCCTCACGAGTGATCACTTGAGCATTAGTGCCAATTCGTTCGACATCAATTTCATGACGACAAAAACGTCGCAATGTCTCAAATAAAGATGCGGCACTTCGTTCAATCTTCAGACAATGAACATTTCCGACAAGACGCTCCGCCGCGCCGCATGTGGCGGTAATAATCGGGATACATCCAACTGCTGCGGCTTCAATCGGCGCAAAACCAAACGGCTCACGCTCCCATGTTGGGAAAAGAAACGCATCAGATGCTTTATAAATATCAATCAATTCAGGTTGTGTCCGTGGCCCTAAAAAACTGACCAAATCGGAGACACCATATTGTTTTGCAAGATCAACATAATAAGCAATGTTACCATCGCCGTATATTTCAATATTGAAATTCTCAACTCTATTTTTCCGCAGTAACGCAGCGGTCTCGACAATAATATCGATGCCTTTATGAGACTGCACAGCCCCTGCGGTTACAAAACGCAGCTTTTCCGAGCGGGTATATTCACGTTTAAAAAACGTCTTTTCAATATCAACCCAGCCAGGCACAAGGTCAATCTTGTTTGAGAATGTGAACTTGCAAAGCAATTCAATTTCATCAACCAAATGCTTAGTCATTGAAATAATTTTCCCATGCTTATACAAATTTCCATTCTGAGCATTAAATATTGAAAGCACATCCTTGGAAAACCCAAACTGTAACGTTTCCGGGGCACGATCCATCAGGTGTAAAACCCAAGGTGCAGATATGCTATTCAAAGCATCGAGAATAGCTAAGCCGCCAATACCGACCAGGTTAAACAAATAAACGCAATCAGGTTTATATTCCTGAATCGCATCCAAGACCATAGCTGTATTAGCATAATTGGTCAGCATAGCCTCCAAATGATTTACTTTTAATACATTCTCATGAGGGCTATTAATGGGCTGAAAACTTTTTAACTGCAAACGTCGTAAAATGACTGGAGACGATTGATCCGATTGAGAGATTTTTTCTTCAGGAACATGAGATGGCGAGGTGAGGACAACCACATCATGGCCACGCTTAACCAAACCATTAACAATACTTTTGCATCCGAGCTCATATCCTCCAAGGTAGTACGGCGGATACAAGTTTGAAATCACCATGATTTTCATATAATCAAACTCCTGTTAAACCCTGACTTGCTGCCGCGTTATAAATGGAAATCAACTTTCTGCCTACGCTTAGAAAGCTATAATTATCGACAACATGTTCTCTAGCAATATCAGAACAATCCTGATAAGGCCATTGGGCATTAACATATTCATGTAGTTTATGGCTCAGTTCTTCCTGATTAGAGAAAACGAATCCATATCGACTATCTGGAACCAATTCAGGTAAAGAACCAGCATTTGATACAATAGCAGGCAAACCGCAAGACATCGCTTCAAGGGTTGTCAGTCCCATCAATTCCGGCTTTTGAATCACATTACCATAAATATCTTGATGCGTTGATCCCTGTAGGAATACACCTGCATTTCTATAGAGCTCGAGTAATTTGCTATCATCCGCATCGTGGATAAATTCAACATTCTTACCTTGAGCTAACTGTTTTAGTAATTGGAAATAATTTTCATCATAAACTCGCCCCACAACCTTTAATAGCATATTATCAGGAAGGGCGGATATAATACGATCGATACCTTTATGGGGCAAAATACGGCTGACGCAAATTCCATACTGAATAGAATTGTTTTTAATTTTTTCTGAAGGTGAGAAAAACTCTGTATCAACCGGCCCAATTACGACGTCATGTAAACCAGAATAGCTTGAGTGGATAAGTGATTTAGCATATTCAGATATAGATAAAACGCCACAGGAAAGTTCAAGCCCTCTGCCAAACAGCATCAGACTGCTTGCACCGCCGCCTAAATCTGTAGATACAAACGGAATATTAAGAGATGAGGTGACAGCTGCAGCGTATTCGCCAAAAGTAGTTAAACTTTGGTGTATGTGTACAAAATCAAACCCAACCAAATCATCCCATAAAAAATCGGGAATAACATTCATATTTCCCTGCAGGGTAGAGATGTTGGGTGATAGTCTAACAGTTACGTCTTCATATTCAAATAACTCTGGTTTATCTGAAACTGATAAAACCGACTGACTGATAGGTAAATTATCATTTTTAGCAGCAAGGTTAATTGCCTTCACCAAATTATAAACATACCGCTCACCGCCACCAATTATAGAGTTCTGAGAAAAATAAGTTGGTGTTAGATGACATATCTTGATTTTTTTGTCCATGTATGTAGTCAACTAAAAAATGAAAGTTTATTCGATTATACAATCTATATCATCACATTTAAAGTACCAAATTTTATCGAAAAATTGTGAATAATAATAAGAAGTCCTGTCAGACACATCTTTTAGATTATAACCTACGGAGTTTATACCTAAAATCCTTATATTTTTATGCAAGAATCCCCTCATTTAAAATGATAGACCTATTTTCTATTTAATGAAGGAGAAACTGAGTTTTTTAGGAAAGATATTGCGATAAAAGCCGGCTTGCTCGTAACGTCCAAATACAGATAAAGGTAGATCTACCGTCACATATTGATGATGTTAATAGTCTTGTGTAACCAGGCCATCGATATACCCTATACAAAAAACCTCATACGCTACTTAACAATCCACTTATGATTTTCGAAGTTATTCGCTGCGAAGTTATTCTTTGTCCTGAGCAGATTCATTTTTGAACAAGTAAAAATGAGATACAACAACATTACGCCATAAAAATATTATCTCGCGGATAATTAAAAATATAGTAATAAAAATGTTCTGATACTAGGATTATAAGGATATGTAGCCAATATAAGCTATTATCCAGGAGCCAATATGCCATGAGGTAATTTAAATATCAGTCGTATAATATCCGGCCCGATATCAGTAACACTAAAACAATAAAGACAATAATCATGAGGAGGCTGGAATGAAAAAAGATGACGAGTTCGGGCTTTGCTCCAGACAATTATAAAAAGAAAAACTTCCATTTTAGGATGGTAAATAATACAAGCAGGTAAAATAAGAGTTTGTACTATACAGCAATGAGATTTTTATGAAAAAACCATACAAAAACTAATGCCTGATTAGATCCTGTATGGTTTATCTTTCGTTGACATCGACAGTGGAATATTAGCCAAAATACCTAGCGCACACATCAGCGGGTGCACCATCCATACGTATATTCCCATGTTCAAGCCAGATAGCACGGTTACAGGTATTCAACGCCAACTCTTTAGAGTGAGTCGCAATAACCAAAATATTCGTTGTGCTTACCAAGTCCTTCATCCGTTCTTCGGCTTTATTCTTGAATCCTTCATCACCTACAGATAACCATTCATCCATCAACAGTATTTCAGGACGAACAATTGTGGATACAGCAAACGCCAAACGCATGTGCATCCCTGTAGAATAAGTTCGAAGGGGCATGTCAATAAAGTCGCCAAGCTCTGAGAATTCAATAATTTCATCAATTTTTTCAGATACTTGTTCTTTAGATATCCCCAACAACCCACCGCGGACATAAACGTTTTCCCTGCCAGTTGCCTCGTTATCGATACCTAACGATATATCAATCAACGAACCGACTTGGCCACGAATCTCAGCGATACCAGAAGTAGGGATATATACACCACTAAGCACACGGAGCAGAGTACTCTTCCCAGAACCATTGTGTCCCAGCAAAGCAACACGATCGCCATCATTCAAGTTGAACGACAGATCATCGAGCGCTTTTACAACAACACGTCCATCGCTATCCGATCCAATTTGCCCCCCCGTAGCTACCTGCAATATTCGCTTTTTAAGGGAGCGAGTACTGGCATTGTAGATAGGAAAATCGACGGATATATTTTCTAGCCGAATAGATGCCATAATTGTTCTTTATAACCAGTATGCAATACGATTTCTATACCGGCCGAAAATAGCAATAGCTATTCCCCAGCCAACGACAGCCAATCCTATAGCTGTATACCAACTAGTCATAGATGGCAGTTGTCCTAATAATGGCGCCCGCACAATCTCAATAAGGTGAAAAGCCGGATTAAGATCAAGCAAATAAGTATAAACATCAGAATGTCTGGGTAATTGACTAGGCATCCACATTATTGGCGTCAAGAAATAAGCAACTTGTAAAATACTAGCAACGATTTGCGGCAAATCCCTGTATCGTGAGCAAATCACGCCAAGAATCAGAGAAATCCACGACAGATTCAGCATCAACAGGAAAAGCCCAGGGATACAAAGAAACGCCGAAAAACTAGGTAGTTTACAAAAGAAAATGAATATAAGCGGAATAATCAATATATTGTGTAAAAATATCAGAATATTTCGCCAAATAACCTTGAGAATATGGACAAATAAAGGAATCGGCAGCTGTTTTATGACGGCTTCAGAGCTGACAAAGCCGAAACAGCCCTCAGTAATAACAGAAGACAGTAAAGTCCAAACGATCATACCCGCAGCCAAGAAGGGCAAAAAATCAGACATGGGAGAATTAAATATACGACCAAAAACTCCCCCTATCGCGGAAATCATTACGCCCATACTTATCGTTATCCAGAAAGGGCCTAGCGCAGATCTACGATAACGTTGTTTAACATCCTGCCAGCCAAGCATAGATACTAGCTTGTACTTTTTTAGTGCAGCAAAAATATCTGATGTAGCAATTGAAATAACCGACTGCATTAAGATCGTCCCAAAAACTCTCTAAAATAAGAAATGGTTTCCTTTAACCCTTTATCCAGTTCAACCTTTGGCTCCCAACCTAATGTATCATGAGCTAATCCGATATTGGGTTTCCGTTGTTTGGGATCATCTTGGGGCAGCGATTTAAACACCAGTTTGGAAGGGCCACCAACCATTCTTAGTACAGTTTCAGCCAGCTCTTTGATTGTAAACTCGACCGGATTACCCATATTAAACGGACCGGTGATATTAGAAGACGATGCCATCATGCGGACAAAACCTTCGATCAGATCGTCTACATAACAAAAACTACGAGTCTGCGACCCATCACCATAAATAGTGATATCTTCGCCTCTGAGCGCTTGTACGATAAAGTTACTGACCACTCGGCCATCATTAGGATGCATTCTGGGACCATACGTATTGAAAATACGGACAACCTTAATATTTAATTCATGCTGGCGATGGTAATCGAAAAACAAGGTTTCGGCACAGCGTTTGCCTTCGTCATAACAAGATCGGATACCAATCGGATTAACATGCCCCCAGTAATCTTCACGCTGAGGGTGTACTTCAGGATCGCCATATACTTCACTGGTAGAGGCTTGAAGAATTTTAGCTTTAGTTCTTTTTGCCAAGCCAAGCATATTGATCGCGCCATGTACACTTGTTTTAGTCGTTTGGACAGGATCCCATTGATAGTGGATTGGTGATGCGGGGCAGGCAAGATTGTAAATTTCATCAACTTCGACATAGAGGGGAAAAGTTACATCATGACGCATTAGTTCGAAGTGGGGGTTATCAAGAAGATGGGCAACGTTATCTTTAGTACCACTGTAAAAATTGTCAACGCAGAGCACATCACATTTATCTTTCAGGAGTCGTTCGCAGAGGTGAGATCCTAAAAAACCAGCGCCTCCGGTCACCATGACCCTTTTCCTGTTGGAAACTCGCACAGATATCTCCCCAATATGTCAGATAGTCTCTATTTTTAAACCACGATTAAAATAGCTGTTTCGTGTGCCTATGAGAATGCAACCAAAATAACATAAAAATAAAGGCAAACAGCTTTAATTTTCATCAAGCCGCTTACCTTTACTTACAAAGAATTGGCGGAGGAGTAGAGATTCGAACTCTAGAACGCTTTCGCGTCGCCGGTTTTCAAGACCGGTGCCTTCAACCACTCGGCCACTCCTCCGCAACGACGCGAACTATAAACAGACTGCCCGATATTGTAAAGCGACCACCGGCTCAATCGCCTGAAAAATAGTCGATACGGTACCAAAAGCATATAAAACCGTCATTATGTTCAGAAAGCGACGATAATTCAGCGTAAAGAAGGGTAAAACACCTTTAATTACACCGCGCAACTACTTACTCTCTGAAACAAATGGCACCCTGAAGAGAGAGAGTCGTTATCATGGATCGCATCGTTGTTTCCTCGACACGTGAATATTCCCTGCTCAACACACATAAAGTGCTGCGCAACACCTATTTCCTGTTGTCGATGACGTTGGGCTTTTCCGCGCTCACCGCTACTCTGAGTACGGTATTCCAACTACCGGCACCCGGATTGATTTTGACGCTGGTCGGATTTTACGGCCTGATGTTTCTAACCTATCGTCTGGCTGATCGTCCGGCTGGCATTCTGGCGGCATTCGCGTTGACTGGGTTTATGGGGTATACCCTCGGCCCGATCCTCAGCGCGCTGATTAGCGCCAATGCGGGCGATATCATTATGTTGGCGCTAGGCGGCACAGCATTGGTCTTCTTCTGCTGTTCCGCTTACGTACTGACTACCCGCAAAGATATGTCATTCCTGTCTGGCATGCTAATGGCCGGATTTGTTGTCTTACTGGTCGCCGTCATCGCCAATCTGTTCCTTAACCTGCCGGGGCTGCAGATGGCAATCAGTGCGATGTTTATTCTGTTCTCCACCGGTGCCATCCTGTGGGAAACCAGCAATATCATCCATGGTGGGGAAACCAACTATATCCGGGCGACGGTCAGCCTGTATGTTTCCATCTACAACCTGTTTGTCAGTTTGCTGAGCCTGCTAGGCATGTCGCGCAGCGAATAGCAACAACGAGAATGAAAGCACATCATCAAGGGCGCCAATGGCGCTCTTGAGCGTTTTATGCGCCAGTGAATCCCGGCAGCACGATGCTCGCCATGACGAAATTTGTTAGCATGAGGACGCTTTTCATGGTGATCGAGGTGATATGTTAACGTTTGAAGGCCGGGTTATCGAAACCGATACCCAGGGATATCTCAAAAATACCAGCGACTGGCAAGAAGCGATGGCTCCCGAGTTGGCCGCCCAGGAAGGAATTGAACTTACGGAAGCACATTGGGAAGTGGTGCGTTTCGTTCGCGCATTTTATCTGGAATTTAATACATCCCCAGCAATTCGTATGCTGGTAAAAGCTATGTCGCAAAAGTACGGCGAAGAAAAAGGCAACAGCCGCTATCTCTATCGGCTTTTTCCTAAAGGCCCCGCGAAGCAGGCCACTAAAATTGCGGGTTTACCCAAACCGGTAAAATGCATCTAGCCGTCAGTAACGAATGCCAAAACCTTCAAAATCCGCGACAGCGCAAGACTCCACCAGCACCCGATCCACTCTGGCATAGCGTGGCCCACCTTGCCTGAGCCAGTTGATTAACTGTTCGACGGCCTGCGGCTCGCCACAGGCAACGACTTCAACGCTGCCATCGTCGCAGTTCCTGACGTAACCGCACACCCCCAGTCGTTGCGCCTGCAATTGGGTGTGATAGCGAAAACCGACACCCTGCACCACCCCATATACCCAGGCAATCATCGAGACAGTCGGCATTGGCATTCCCCCTTGAAAAACACACCGCACGAGTACAAAAATGCACCGCAGTTAACGCATGTGGATGCCAGCAGACACTATGCTGTAAACAAGGAGAATCTTGGCTGGCAAAGACGGTAATAACGAGAAACAAGACTGCCTGACCACTTGAAAACCGCGTATCTCCCCCAACTTAGTTAGGATATGTACTACGTTTCTCAGGAGGTCATATGATTATCTGTAAATTTGCCATCGGACAACAGATTCGTCATAAGCTGCTGGGATATCCCGGGGTAGTTATCGATATTGATCCCGAGTATTCACTTGAGCAACCCAAATGGGAAGAACTCGCGACGAACGATACCTTACGCACCGCGCCTTGGTACCACGTGGTTATGGAAGACAAAGAAGGCCATCCCATACACACTTACCTGGCCGAAGAGCAACTGATGGATGAAACACTGAACCAAAGCGACCACCCATCATTGGATGAGTTGTCTGAAACCATCAAACGCAGGGCTCCGCGGCTTCTGCATTAATGAGAACAGACGCAGGCTTTATCACCACAGCGTAATAAAGCCGAACGAGGGTTATTTCTCCATTCCCAGTCTGGGTATCTCAATTTTTGGGCAGCGATCCATCACGACTTTTAGACCTGCGTTATGTGCAAGAACGGCGGCCTGCTCGTTGATCACGCCGATTTGCAGCCACAACACCCGGGCACCAATCGCAATCGCTTCCTGAGCAACGTCCCAGGCGGCATCAGGCTGCCGAAACACATCAACCATATCAATAGGATAAGGAATATCAGCCAGCGACGCATAAACCGGTTGCCCCAGCAATGACTGCCCTGCCAGTTTGGGGCTTACCGGAATCACCTGATACCCCTGCGCCAGTAGGTAAGCCATCACGCCATAGCTGGGTCGTGTCGCTTTTTCGCTAGCCCCAACCAACGCAATGGTTTTGACCTGAGCTAAAATGGATTTGATATCACTGTCTTGCATAGTTGTCCCACCTTGCGATTCGGCCATGGAAATTAAGTGTAACGTAAATGTCTGACGGCAGACCGCGCTCTGCACCGCACATTCATCGTCCAGTACGTTTCCTTTTTGTTCCTGTTTGGCCGTATCTGTTACCACCGGCCACATCGAAACAATGAAATCACATGGTGATAAATGGTAACGCATCACCAACGATAATCCCGACGCCAGCTGACAATATTGTTTGTTTTACAATCAATTAACCTCATTTTTGAAAAGGCGTTCGCATTTTTTCAGTTCGCCGCTTTTCACCGAAATAAGGTTTCCGTAATCTGTAAACATCTCACTGTTCGAAGGATGTCACCATGGAGTTCACCACCCGTACGATAGAAGTGCATAAGCATATTGCGCTGGTCGCACACGATCACTGTAAACAAACGCTGCTGGAATGGGTCAGCGCCAATAAATCACAGCTCTCAGAACACCACCTGTACGCAACCGGCACTACAGGTAATCTGATCCAGTTGCATACCGGTCTGCCCGTCAGAAGTATGATGAGTGGCCCGATGGGGGGTGATCAACAGGTGGGCGCCCTGATTGCCGAAGGCAAAATCGACATGCTGATGTTTTTTTGGGATCCGCTGAACGCCGTGCCTCACGACCCAGACGTCAAAGCCTTGTTGCGGCTGGCTACCGTGTGGAACATTCCGGTAGCCAACAATCGCGCAACCGCAGACTTCCTGATTAACTCTGCGCTGTTCAAACAGAAAGTCGATATCACGATCCCCGACTATCAGCGTTATCTCCATACTCGGCTGAAGTAACTCCATTCATGTGACGACAGGGTGATTCATCCGCCCTGTCGTTTGTTCATCATCCCGGTTTACGTTGTTTGGGCACGCCCAAACCATGTAGCTGTTCGACAAAAACCGACGGTTTCTCCCGGTCATACAATAACCAGACCTGATGTCTGGCCCGGGTAAGCGCCACATACAGCAACCGACGTTCTTCCGCATCCGGAAACGGCTCCAAGGCCGGCAACAATATCTCTTCCAGCAGAGATTCCCGGCCAGGAGCGGGGAAACCATCACTCCCTTCATGCAGCCCGACAACGATCACATAATCCGCCTGCCGCCCCTTGCTGGCGTGAATGGTCATAAAATCAACGTTCAGGTTGGGCCATCGGGTATCCGCTTTTTGCAACACATCAGGGCGCAAGTGATGGTAACGCGCCAACACCAGAATGCGCTCCTGCCCCGTGACATAACCACTCATTTTATCCAGCAACGCCTCAAGCTGCTCATCCGGCAATAGCGCAACCGAACGCCTGTCTCCATCCCGCAAGCTGTTGAGGGATTTTTTCAATTGCGCCGGATTCTGTTGAATAAACTGATTGGCGATCTCGCCGATACGCCGGTTGAAGCGGTACGTCGTATCCAACACGCATTGAGCGCCGATGCCAAAGTGATGCTCAAACGAGGTAGTCAGAGAAAGTTCCGCACCACTGAAGCGGTAGATAGCTTGCCAGTCATCGCCGACGGCAAACAGACTGGTGCCGCTGTTCTGTCGTCTTAACGCCGACAACAATTGTGCCCGTTGCGGCGAAATATCCTGGAACTCATCAACCAGAATATGTTTCCAGGGGTTGATGAACCGCCCTTTTTCCAGGTAGTTGATTGCCTGATGGATCAAACCGGAAAAATCAACGGCGCCTTCGTCTTTCAACGCCTTCTTCCAGGCTTTCAACAAGGGGGCCATCAACCGCAGACGCTGTTGCACTGCGGTACGCACCTCTTCATCCGCTTGCGCCACCATCTCACTCTGCGTACCGCCATGCATACGCATTAATCCCAACCAACGCTCCAGCCGCCCCGCCATCCGCGCCGACACAACGGGATCATGCCAATAATCCCCCTCCGGCAACACCCATTCCATTTCGTCCGATAGCCACTGGCGCCACCCTTTAGCCTGCGTCTTTTTTTCCGCGCATTGCTGCTGCCACTGTTGCAGCAGAAATGAACGACGAGCCTCCGCATCAGTTTCAAGCCGGCTAATGACAGGCTCATTTCGGCTGCACTGCTGGATGATGTGCAACGCCAAGGCATGGAAAGTCTTGGCCTGAATATCTTCGGTATGCAAACGCTCACGTACACGTCCATTCATCTCTTCTGCTGCTTGTCGGCCAAACGCCAGCAACAGTATTTGCTCTGGCCGCGCCTGTGCGCTGCGCAGCAACCATGCCGCCCTCGCCACCAGCACCGACGTTTTACCGCTGCCCGCACCGGCCAAAACCAATACGGCATCCTCACCGTTGATCACTGCCCGAGACTGGCTGTCGTTCAACGGCGAAGATTCTACTGATTCGAAAAAAGTTCGTTGCTGCACTAAGGTATCGTCAGCCCAGCGCTGATTGATTTGCTGACGCAAACGTTCCCCGCGATCCAGCCAGCTCTGGCACAGGCGATAGGCGTCACGACAGCGTTCAAATTCGTCCAAACGTGTCAACGGCAAGGGGATAGCGGAAAAACAATGTCGAATATCCTGTTGCAGCTGCGCCAACGCTTTACGGGTAAACCAGTGCCCGGCAGACGCCCACTGTGCAATGGCCTGCACCTGCTGTTGCAAAACCGATGCGCTGATCTCCCCCATCTCATGGCTCCACGCCATCCAGGACTGAAGTAGATAACGGTGAAACTGTTGCGTTTCCTGCCATTCGGTACCATGGAGCCGGACGACCTGACCATCCGGTAATTCAAACTCCAGTTCTCCCCAAATCAGTCCTTTTTTGCAACGGATCGCCTGCAATTGATTAAACGGAATCAGATATTCATGGCGCTCACCACTGACACGCACCCCTGCATTCAGCAATTCCACCCGATTGTAGGGATGCTGTGCCAAATGCTTACCCAAAGCGGTCGATTTCAGTTCCATAATCCCTGCGCCATCACTGCGAAATTATCATTTATGCTCATAGTGTAACCGCGATATCAGCCCAGGCTCCAGGCATAAAAAACAGGTTCAAATAGCCTGATTAATAGTAAGATAATTCACTTATCACGATAATTTTCGAACCTGTAACGGGATACTATGCGTAGCGTACTTAATGTTCTAAATTTCGTGCTGGGAGGGTTCTTCACCACCTTTGCCTGGCTATTGGCAACCTGCATCAGCATCATTCTGGTGTTTACACTGCCATTGACACGTTCCTGTTGGGAAATCACCCGTCTGTCGCTGTTTCCTTACGGTAACGAAGCCATCCATGTCGATGAATTGCATCCGGATGGGAAGAATTCGCTGCGCAATGCCAGCGGAACCCTGCTCAACGTATTTTGGTTTATCTTTTTCGGCTGGTGGCTGTGCTTGTCCCACATCTGCAGCGGCATCGCCCAGTGTCTCACCATCATCGGTATTCCTGTCGGCATCGCCAATTTCAAAATTGCTGCGATTGCACTCTGGCCGGTAGGTAGACGAGTGGTATCAGTGGAAGAAGCCCGGGCGGCCAGAGAGGCCAATGCCCGTAAACGTTATCAATAGGGATTATCGTGCACGTCAACGTCGGTATCGGCTTACGCCGTTTTATCTACAACAGTAGCGGGTTATATAACCTTAGAATTCTACTGGCGCTCAGCGGCGCAGCTATCGTTCCCTGGTGGCTGGGAACGCCCACCAACACTATCCCATTAACCTTGGGCGTAGTCGCGGCTGCGTTGGCTGATCTTGATGATCGACTGTCCGGCAGGTTGTTCAACCTGCTGATTACTTTGATTTGTTTTCTGGTTGCATCGATTTCCGTCGAACTGCTTTATCCTTACCCTTGGTTCTTCGTCATCGGCCTGGCGGTTTCCACCTGGGCGTTTATCCTGCTGGGCTCGCTGGGGCAGCGCTATGCCACTATCGCTTTTGGCGCGTTATTGATCGCGATTTACACGATGTTGGGCGCATCGCTCTATACCAATTGGTATCAACAACCACTTTTGCTCTTTATCGGCGCACTCTGGTACAACCTGCTGACGCTATCTGGCCACTTGATTTTTCCGATTCGACCGCTGCAGGACAGTATCGCTCGTTGTTATCAGCAACTGGCCAGTTATCTGGACGCCAAGTCTACCCTGTTCGACCCTGATAATGACGACACACACCAGACACTCATCGCTGTCACCATGGTTAACGGAAACGTGGTGGACACACTGAATCAAGCCAAAGCCACGCTGTTGACGCGATTACGCGGCGATCGCGGCCAGCGAGGGACACGCCGCACGCTGCACTACTATTTTGTCGCGCAAGATATCCACGAGCGGGTAAGCTCCGCCCATATGCAATATGAACAATTGCGTCAGACGTTGCTCTATAGCGACGTTCCTTTTCGCTTTCAGCGCTTGCTCACCCTGCTTTCCCATGCCTGTCAGCAACTCTCGCAGTCCATTTTGCTGCAGCAAAAATATCAGCACGAAGCACGTCTGGAAAAAGCATTCTCGCGGTTGGACATCGCTATCGATCGGCTGGCGACGCAAGGCGTAGATGCTTTGCATACCAAAGCGTTGCGTTACCTGCTGAATAATCTGCGCGCCATCGATGCACAGTTGCGCAATATAGAGTCAGAACAAACGCTTGAACGGCACAACCATAGCCTCGCCACCGAAAGTTCATTGTCAGACGATAAAATCACCGGCTGGAGCGATGTGCGGCTACGAATCAGCCGTCATCTGACGCCAAAATCCGCGCTGTTCCGCCATGCTGTTCGTATGTCGCTGGTTCTGTGCGCCGGCTATGCGTTCATTCAATTTTCCGGGCTGCAACATGGTTACTGGATCCTGCTGACCAGCCTGTTTGTCTGCCAACCCAATTACAGCGCAACCCGCCGTCGTCTGGCCTTACGCATTATCGGGACACTGGCTGGGGTGCTGATTGGCGTTCCATTACTCTACTTCGTCCCGTCTATTGAAGGGCAATTGCTCTTGATCGTCATCAGCGGAGTTCTGTTCTTTGCGCTGCGTACCGTACAGTATGCGCAGGCGACCTTGTTCATCACTCTGTTGGTTTTGATGTGTTTCAATCTGTTGGGCGAAGGTTTCGACGTGGCGCTTCCACGGGTCATCGATACTTTACTTGGATGTGGTATAGCTTGGGCGGCGGTGAGTTTTATCTGGCCCGACTGGCGATTCCGGGGATTGCCGGCCGTTATTAGCAAAGTATTGAACAGCAACTGCCGTTATCTGGATGCCATTATGGTGCAATATCACCAGGGCAAAGATAATGGCCTTTCCTATCGGGTAGCCCGCCGGGATGCCCATAACAGCGATGCAGAACTGGCATCAGTTATCGCCAATATGTCCGCCGAGCCTCATACTTCATCAGAAAGAATGGAACGGGCTTTCCGGTTAATGTGCCTCAACCATACCTTCCTGAGTTACATCTCGACGCTAGGCTCACATCGTGAACGCATCACCTCGCCCGGCGTTTTGCAGCTTTTAAATGATGCCGTTTGCTACGTAGAAGACGCCTTATATCAGGATACGCAGTACCAGCCAAAGCTGGCCGGAGAACGCCAGATATTGGAACAACGCCTCCACGATCACGCCCCTGAGCAGGACAGCAAAGAGCAACTGGTGCTGCAACAGATACGTTTGATTATCAGTTTGCTTCCTGAGTTGACACAGTTGAAAAATGAAATACTGGCGGAAGAAACACACACTCAAGTACATGGTTAATTAACGCATTAACTTCTTATCGATCGCTTATATGCATTAGTCGCGACCAGATCTGACATATCAGCTTGAAAGAGTGAGAGTTACCGGTTTTGATATGGGTGTCGAATCCTTATACAAAACACTAGAGGTAACTCTCATGTTGCATACTAACAATCCTGTCATCAAACACAAAGCGGGTTTACTGAATCTGGCCGAAGAACTTGGTAATGTTTCGAAAGCCTGTAAAGTCATGGGCGTATCGCGCGATACTTTCTATCGTTATCGGGAGTTGGCTGAACAAGGCGGTGTTGATGCG
>NZ_CM001857.1:3127835-3269735 GCF_000400505.1 Musicola paradisiaca NCPPB 2511
GTGGACGGATTGAACATCATGATTACCAGCTTTATCTGGCGATTAATGATATAGACCACACGAAGACCAAAGCGATGTCGCCACAAACCAACGGTATCTGCGAACGGTTCCATAAGACGATATTGCAGGAGTTTTATCAGATGACATTCCGTAAAAAACTGTACGGAGACATTGATACTCTGCAATCGGATCTTGATGAATGGTTGCATTATTACAATAATGAACGAACTCATCAGGGAAAAATGTGCTGTGGGCGGACGCCGATGGAAACATTACTTGATGGAAAACGCATCTGGGCTGAGAAAAATTTAAGCCAGATGTAATCTGACAGACACCTGTATAAATAACCGGTAACTGTCAGATCAAATCTGAGCTAATACAGCTTATACGCTATGCGCTTGCCCACAGGAATACCAGAATCCTGTGGGCAAGCGCATATCATGCCGACACAATCAGTGTTTATGCCGTTTGTTCGAGTGAGATTGATTACTTTCGTACCATTCCAGCAGTTCTCGTCGCATAACTGCGGGCAATGCCGCCTGATGTATGCCGCAAATCGCTCCGGCCAGAGCCAGCAATATATTGACGCTGAGATTTTGTTTGACCGCTCTCATCCGCAGATAGCAACTTTTGGCGCCCAATTGACGCAGATCGTCAATATTTTTAATACCTGCTTTCCAAAGCAGGCGTTCGAGGCCATGGTTGAGGTTTGGCAAATCCTTTAGACGGGCAGACTGTACCTTGGCGATTTTATCGTTATTGGCACCCTGCAGAGAAAAACGCGCCAACTCCAGCAACGTTTGCTCGCTTTGCCACAGAGTCTCGTCAACCAAATAGTAATTAAGCGGAATAGGAATGCCTCTCTTGGTATAAATCAAGCCTGGCATCTGACGGCCCTGGAATAGGTGTTCGTTTAACTTTGAGGCTCGCAGATAAAGCTCGCCATGAGTCACCAATGCAAAAATAACCTGATTAGCCGCGATGCTATAACCGCCAAACTGGGAGCGAGATGTTATTTTTCCCAAAGGTGCAAGCACCGTTTTAGACTGCAAAATCCGCTTTTCACATAACTTTTTCATTACTTATTCCTTGTACTGAAAGGTCATTCCTGCCTTTTAAAAACATTAACAAAATTAACAATTAATTAATCACAGCAAAACTCTCACATCAAATACAAAACGTGTTATTCATACGGTTACGATCAGATTATGCGAAGCGCTTTCAGAAATTACGGTTGATCTTTGCTCACACAACAGATACTGTACACACATACAGTATCACTGTGAGGCAGAAAATCATGCGCCAGCAAACCATCCACTCTCGTCCGTTTTTTCAGGCACCCCATCAAGGGCAGCAGATACCTTCCGTTTCACCAAGCTGCGGTGTTATCAGTGAAATTGTTTATGGGGGTGAACAGCCTGTATTCGCTCCGTTGTTGCTACCTCTACTGCAGCAGTTGGGAATGCAGTCTCGCTGGTTATTGTGGTTATCGCCACAACAGAAACTCAGTCGTCCCTGGTTACAGCAGTCAGGTCTTCCACTGAATAAGATGATAGCGTTCCATCATCTTGATCCAGCTTATATCGTCGATGCCATGGAAAAAGCGCTAATAACAGGAAATTACAGTGTGGTGCTGTGCTGGTTAAATACTGAAGTGAGTGATGAACAAAAAATGCGATTGCGTCATGCGGCACAACATGGAAACACCTATGGATTTATTATTCGTTCAGAGGAAAAATCAATTGAAAGACCATTTTCCACACTAAAAATTCACTCACGGCTGTATCATTGAATAAATTAAGAATTTTCTCATCGGAATAGGTTTGAATGAAGAGATTCACAGCAAAATGGCGTTCATAGTCTTGTTGCGGATTTTAAAAATAAGAAATTAGACCGCGCAAACTGCCAAAATTATCTATTATTTGTTAATAAATATGTATGTTCCACTGGCTTTTTCAGAACTCACATCACATCACGCTTGTAACTTTCTCACCACGTTGTAGACTTTAGCACGCTGGAGTTGCCCTTCCTCATATAACGTCAGGTTACTGATGATGTGTAATAATATAAGGGCAGTACCTCCAACAAGAATTTTAACCAAGGGCACATTGGATCTGAAAACCAATTGCCAGTTTGGATGATAATGAGGCGTAAAAATGAAAAAAACAGCTATCGCGATAGCAGTGGCTGGCTTTGCTACCGTAGCGCAAGCCGCACCGAACGATAACACCTGGTACGCAGGCGGTAAACTGGGCTGGTCTCAGTTCCACGATACAGGCCTGAACGGCAGTGGTTATCAGACCACCAACGATGCGCAGGAAAATCAACTGGGTGCTGGTGTATTCGGTGGTTACCAGGCTAACCCTTATTTAGGTTTTGAGATGGGCTACGATTGGCTTGGCCGTATGAAATATACCGGCGTAAACCGTGGCAATTTCAAAGCTCAAGGCGTTCAATTAGCCGCTAAGCTGAGTTATCCGATTGTTGACGATCTGGACGTTTATACTCGTCTGGGTGGTTTCGTATGGCGCGCGGATAGCCACGACGACGTTTCTGGCAACAGCGGTCACGACACCGGTGTTTCTCCTTTGGCTGCAGTGGGTGTTGAATACGCTATCACCAAAAACTGGGCGACTCGTCTGGATTACCAGTGGGTGAACAATATCGGTGATGCTTCCACTGTAGGTGGTCGTCCTGATAATGGCCTGCTGAGTGTGGGTGTTTCTTACCGTTTCGGTCAGGAAGCTCCGGCACCGATCGTTGCCCCGGCACCGGCTCCAGCGCCGACCCCGGCTCCGGCTCCGGTTGTACAGACCAAACGTTTCACGCTGAAATCTGATGTGTTGTTTAACTTCAACAAAGCGACTCTGAAGCCTGAAGGTCAGCGTTCTCTGGATCAGTTGTATACCCAGTTAAGCACTATCGATCCGAAAGATGGCTCCGTAGTTGTTCTGGGCTTCACAGACCGTCTGGGTTCTGATCAGTACAACCAGACACTGTCTACCAAACGTGCTCAGAGCGTTGTTGATTATCTGGTTCACAAAGGCGTTCCAGCTAACAAGATCTCTGCTCGCGGTATGGGTAAAGCGAATCCGGTCAGCGGCGCCACCTGTGCTAACGTGAAGGCTCGCGCTGCACTGATCGATTGTCTGGCTCCGGATCGTCGCGTAGAAATCGAAGTTAAAGGTATCAAAGACGTTGTAACTCAGCCTCAGGCTTAAGTTTTCGTCAATACCCGACGAGTAAACGAATAAGTATTTTCAACCGTTCGTTTACCTCCAATAAAAACAGCCCTTAATCAGGGCTGTTTTTATATCTGAACATGGATGAATTAGCCTCTATTCCTCTACCGGCTCAATCCCACCTAATACATCCACCTTTATGTATTCATGATGTCTATCATCTGAAAACGCAATCTGCACCGTGCGGTTATCCGACTGAATCAGAGCAACCTGATCACACACATTACTGACAGACATGCGGTTCCATTTGCTTTCCCTATCCTGCCTTTCCTGCTTTCTTCGTCGTGTAACTGCATGAGATTCAAGGATCGCTTCGACCTGACTTACCAGGCGCTAACGCCATCAAGCAGCGATATCTCCTGTGCAGTCAGAGTCAGTCGCGTCGCTGATGCCAACTCTTTTACCTGATCGACCGTAGTCGCACTGACAATCGGCGAAGTCACTTCAGGACGAGCAATCAACCAGGCCAAAGCGACCTGCGTAGCTGTCGACTTATGTACCGTCGCTACCTGTTCTAGCGCATTCAGGATAGCCAAACCGCGAGGGTTCAAATAACGTGCGATGATGCCCTGGCCACGCGGGCTTTTCACCGCATCCTCCGGCACACGATATTTTCCGGAGAGAAACCCACTGGCGAGAGAATAATAACCAATCACGCCTAATTGCTCTGACTTCACAATGGGAGACAATGTTTCTTCATAATGCCGACGGTCGTATAAATTATATTCAGGCTGCAATGTTTCATAACGCGCTAAATGGTTTTCGCGACTGATTTTCAATGCCTCAGCCAAACGGTCGGCTTCATAATTTGAAGCCCCAATAGCGCGAACCTTACCTTCCCGAATTAACGTATCGAATGCTGCGAGCGTTTCCTCAAGCGGAGTCTCTTTATCATCCTCGTGGGATTGATACAGATCGATATAATCGGTTTGCAGACGACACAACGACGCTTCAACCGCCTGACGAATATACGCGGCAGACAGCCCGTGTCGACCTTCGCCCATATTTTTACCGACTTTGGTGGCAATAATAACCTTGTCTCGATTACCGCGTTTTTTCAACCAGTTACCGATGATGGTTTCCGATTCGCCGCCACTATTTCCCGGCACCCAGGTTGAATACACATCTGCCGTATCGATAAACGTCAACCCTTCGGACACCAGCGCATCCAGAATCTGAAACGATGACGACTCATCAACCGTCCAGCCGAACACATTCCCGCCAAACGTCAACACCGGCACGCAAATCCCCGAATGGCCAAGTTCACGGAATACATCTGAAACAGGCATAGTCCATCTCCTTGTTGAACCCATATTTCCCAAAAAAGGGAAACAGGTATACTTCCGATCAGCACCGTTAGATGAAATTTCATACCAAACGGCAGACAAAAGCGAATGCTATGAGACCAAGGCTTTAGTTTAGGTTATTTTCCAAGATATAATTCAGCTTTTGCGTTGTTCATCTCATTTTAGGCGCATCTGTTACATAAAATGACGACCAAAAATCGGCCCTAGTCATGTTTGGAGCAAAAATGTCCAATATCCTTCACTTCGTTCTGGCCTTAGCTGTTGTTGCCGCCTTGTCGCTACTGGTGTGTCGTGACAAAAAAGGTATTCGTGTCAGATTCATTATTCAGTTACTCGTTATTGAAATTCTATTAGCGTATTTTTTCCTCTATTCCAACGTAGGCTTGGGTTTTGTAAAAGGCTTCGCATCGCTGTTTGACAAACTGCTCAGCTTTGCCGGCGAAGGCACCAACTTCGTCTTCGGTAAAATGAGTGATCAGGGATTGGCGTTCTTTTTCCTGAAAGTGCTATGCCCCATCGTATTCATCTCCGCGCTGATCGGCATCCTGCAACACATCAAGGTTCTGCCGTTTATCATTCGTCTGATCGGAACCATCCTGTCCAAAGTCAACGGCATGGGAAAACTGGAATCCTTTAACGCCGTCAGCTCGTTGATCCTTGGCCAGTCTGAAAACTTCATTGCTTACAAAGATATACTGGGCAAGATGTCGGAAAAACGGATGTACACCATGGCAGCAACCGCCATGTCAACCGTCTCCATGTCCATCGTGGGCGCCTACATGTCGATGCTGGATGCCAAATACGTAGTTGCGGCGCTGGTACTCAACATGTTCAGCACCTTTGTCGTGCTTTCGCTGATCAACCCCTACCGTGTGGACGAAGAACAGGAATTGCAATTAAGCAACCTACATGAAGGTCAGAGCTTCTTTGAAATGCTGGGGGAATACATTCTTGCCGGTTTCAAAGTGGCGATTATCGTCGCTGCTATGCTAATCGGCTTTATCGCGCTGATTTCCGCTGTCAACGCCCTGTTCAGCACCATTCTTGGGCTGAGCTTCCAGGAACTATTGGGCTACGTCTTCTATCCGTTTGCCTGGATCGTCGGCATTCCCAAAGAGGAAGCATTACAGGTAGGCGGCATTATGGCCACCAAGCTGGTTTCCAACGAATTTGTCGCCATGATGGAACTGCAAAAAGTAGCAGGCCAACTGTCTCCGCGCAGCGTGGGTATTCTGTCCGTTTTCTTGGTGTCTTTTGCTAACTTCTCATCGATCGGTATTGTTGCCGGC
Organism: Musicola paradisiaca NCPPB 2511; assembly: GCF_000400505.1. NCBI lineage: Bacteria > Pseudomonadati > Pseudomonadota > Gammaproteobacteria > Enterobacterales > Pectobacteriaceae > Musicola > Musicola paradisiaca. Next base: position 3,133,674 of record NZ_CM001857.1, read on the forward strand.
GCCATCAAAGGCCTTGATGAAAAACAGGGTAATACCGTTTCCCGTTTCGGTCTGAAACTGGTGTATGGCTCCACGCTGGTGAGCTTGCTCTCCGCCGCTATTGCCGGTCTGGTACTGTAACCCATTATTTTTCCGATTGACGCTCTCTGAATCAGCCCCGGCAAATACCACGCCGGGGCTTTTTTTCTCTACAAACACTGACATATCTTCCATATTTCCTCCATTTTTGTTCTGCTGGTTGCTGTTTAAACTAGTATCGTTACATACCTCAAGCTTTCATAGGCTTATCAGCGGCCTGTGCTCATTGGAGACATGATTTCATTACTATGAATGCCAAACGCTCCCTTAAATTATTGATAGTCATCATTGCCATCGCAGCCGCTTTTTTTGCATGGCGTTATTTCCATCAGACACCCGCACAATCCGCATCGTCAGAAGCCAGCCGCACTCAACAGTCCTCCAGTCAGAACCGGAGTGGTAGACGAGGGTCTATGGCGCCGCCGCCGGTACAAGCCGCGATGACCGCCACCGCGTCGATTCCACACTATCTTTCTGCATTGGGTACGGTAAATGCCGCCAATACCGTCACCATACTCAGCCGGGTCAGCGGCCAGTTGATGGCCATTCATTTCCAGGAGGGGCAACAGGTCAAGCAGGGGGAACTCCTGCTCGAAATCGACCCTCGCCCGTTCCAGGTTGAACTGACTCAGGCCCAAGGGCAGTTAGCCAAAGATCAGGCGTTGCTGGTCAATGCCCGGCAGGATCTGGCGCGCTATCAGCAGCTATCCAAAACCAGTCTGGTTTCCGGACAACAGTTGAACACCCAAGAATCGCTGGTGCGGCAGTATGAAGCCACCGTGAAATCGGATCAGGGGTCGGTCGCCAGTGCCCAACTGCAACTGGACTACAGTCGGATTGCGGCGCCAATCAGCGGCCGGGTGGGGTTACGCCAGGTCGATGTCGGTAACTACATCACCAGCACCACCACCTTGCTGGTACTGACGCAAACACACCCGATCGATACGGTGTTCACGCTGCCGGAAGGGGATATCGCCACTGTCTTGAAAGCGCAGAAATCCGGGCAACCGGTGCCGGTTGAAGCCTGGGATCGCGCTAATCAGAAAATGCTCTCGCAGGGATCCCTGCTGAGTATGGACAACCAGATCGACAGCACCACCGGCACCATCAAGCTAAAAGCCCGGTTCGACAATCAGGACGATGCCCTGTTTCCCAACCAGTTCGTCAACATCCGTATCAAGGTGGATACCTTACAGAATGTGGTGGTAGCACCGTCGTCGGCGATTCAGATGGGTAATGACGGGCGCTTTATCTGGGTACTGAACGACAAAGATCAGGTCAGCAAACACATGATCGTTACCGGCATCCAGTACGGCCAGCAAACCGTCGTCACCAGCGGGCTGAACGCCGGCGAGCGCGTCGTGACGGATGGTATCGACAAACTGACCGAAGGGGCGCGCGTCGAAGTGTTGTCGCCCGAAAAACCCGATGCCCAGGCCACCGCCAGCGGTGAAAAACGTCAGCGTAAAGCGGAGAAATCCTGATGCAGGAAAGCTCGCCGATTCACGGCGGCGGCCCGTCGCGCCTGTTTATCCTCAGGCCGGTCGCCACCACCCTGCTGATGGTCGCCATTCTGCTGGCGGGTCTGGTGGGGTACCGCGCACTGCCGGTATCCGCGCTGCCCGAAGTCGATTACCCGACCATCCAGGTTGTGACGCTCTATCCAGGCGCCAGCCCGGATGTCATGACCTCGTCGGTCACTGCACCGCTTGAACACCAGTTCGGCAGCATGTCCGGGCTCAAACAGATGTCGAGCCAGAGTTCTGCGGGCGCGTCCGTCATCACACTGCAATTCCAGCTTACCCTGTCGCTGGACGTCGCGGAGCAGGATGTGCAGGCGGCGATCAATGCCGCCACCAATCTGCTGCCGACCGACCTGCCCTTCCCGCCGACTTACAACAAAGTCAACCCGGCGGATCCACCGATCATGACGCTGGCGGTCACGTCCACCGCCATGCCCATGACGCAGGTGCAGGATATGCTTGAAACCCGCATCGCGCAGAAAATCTCCCAGGTCGAAGGGGTAGGTCTGGTGACACTGGCGGGCGGCCAACGGCCGTCAGTACGGGTGAAGTTGAATGCGGGCGCGCTGGCTTCCTTCGGGCTGAGCAGCGAATCGGTGCGTACCGCCATCACCGCCGCCAACGTCAACACGCCGAAAGGCAGTTTTGATGGCCCGACCCGTTCGGTCACGTTGTCCGCCAACGACCAAATTCGTTCGGTGGATGACTACCGCCAGTTGATTATCACCTGGAAGAACAACGCCCCGGTACGGCTACAGGATGTCGCCACCGTCGAACAGGCGCCGGAAAACACCAAACTGGCGGCCTGGGCTAATCAAAATCAGGCCATCATTCTCAATATTCAACGGCAGCCGGGCGCCAACGTTATCGCCACCGCGGATCATATCCGTAATCTGTTGCCGACCTTGCAAGCCAGCTTACCCAAATCCGTCAACGTCACGCTGCTGGCGGATCGCACAACCACCATTCGCGCCTCGGTAGACGATGTTCAATTCGAGCTGTTGTTGGCGATCGCGCTGGTGGTGATGGTGATTTACCTGTTTCTGCGCAATGCGGTAGCGACGCTGATCCCCAGCATCGCCGTGCCGCTGTCGCTGGTGGGCACCTTTGCCGCCATGTACTTCCTCGGGTTTTCCGTTAATAACCTGACGTTAATGGCGCTGACCATCGCCACCGGCTTCGTGGTGGATGATGCGATCGTGGTGATCGAGAACATCGCCCGTTATATCGAAAAAGGCGAAAAACCGCTGGATGCGGCGCTGAAAGGCGCCGGAGAGATTGGCTTTACGATTATTTCACTGACCTTCTCGCTGATCGCAGTGCTGATTCCGCTGCTGTTCATGGGCGATATCATCGGCCGACTGTTTCGTGAATTCGCCGTCACCCTGGCCGTCTCGATTCTGATCTCCGCGATCGTTTCGCTGACGTTGACGCCCATGATGTGCGCTCGCTTACTCAATCATGAAGCGCTTGCTCATCAAAACAGGTTTACTCGTGCCAGTGAACGTTTCTTCGACTGGGTGATTGCCGCTTACGGTCGCGGCCTGACACGGGTACTCAGCCATCCGTGGATAACGCTTAGCGTGGCTATCGGCACGCTGGTATTAACCGTTCTGCTGTATATCGTCATCCCCAAAGGATTTTTCCCGATTCAGGACAACGGTATCATCCAGGGGACAGTGCAGGCGGCGCAGACGATCTCGTTTAACAGCATGGTGGACAAGCAACATCAAGTCACCGACGCCATCCTGAAAGATCCGACCGTCGAGAGCGTCTCGTCATTCATCGGCGTTGATGGCACCAACCCATCGCTCAATAGTGGTCGCTTGCAGATTAACCTCAAGCCGTTCAGCGAACGCAGTGAGCGCGTACAAACCATCATCGATCGATTGCAACAGCAAGCCGCGGCGATTCCCGGCGTTCAACTCTACCTGCAACCGGTACAAGACCTGACTATCGACACCCAGGTCAGCCGCACCCAATATCAGTTCACCTTGCAAACCATGTCGCTGGATGAATTGGGCGTCTGGGTACCCAAGCTGACCGCCGAGCTACAAAAACTGCCGCAATTGCAGGATGTCAGCAGCGACTGGCAGGACGGCGCCGCGGTAGCTTACGTCAAGGTTGACCGCGACAACGCCAGCCGGCTGGGCATTACCATGTCGCAGATCGACAGCGCCCTGTATAACGCCTTCGGCCAGCGGCTAATTTCCACCATCTATACCCAATCCAACCAATATCGCGTGGTTCTGGAACAGCACTCACCCAACAAAACCGGGTTGGATCCGTTGCACGATATCCGGTTGGTGAACAGTACCGGCGGCGTCGTACCGTTGGATAGCATTGCAACGATTGAAGAGCGCAACGGTACGTTGGCGGTCAACCATATCGACCAGTTCCCGTCCAGCACCATCTCTTTCAACGTCGCGCCGGGTTACGCGCTGGGTGATGCCGTCAAGGCGATTGAAACCACCCAGCAGCAGATGCAGTTGCCGTCGGATATCATCACCCGCTTCCAGGGCAGCACGCTGGCGTTCCAGGCTGCGCTGACCAGCACCATCTGGCTGGTAGTGGCGGCGATCGTGGCGATGTACATCGTCTTGGGCGTCTTGTACGAAAGCTTTATCCATCCGGTCACTATCCTGTCCACGCTGCCCACTGCGGGCGTCGGCGCCTTGCTGGCGCTGATGATCTCGGGCAGCGATCTGAACATCATCGCCATCATCGGCATTATTTTGCTGATCGGTATCGTGAAGAAAAACGCCATCATGATGATCGATTTTGCGCTGGCCGCCGAGCGTGAGCACGGCATGAGTCCGTATCAGGCGATCTATCAGGCGTGTCTGTTGCGTTTCCGCCCGATTCTGATGACCACCATGGCGGCACTGCTCAGCGCCGTACCCTTGATGTTCAGCACCGGCGTCGGCGCCGAACTGCGGCGTCCGTTGGGGATCTGTATGGTCGGCGGGTTGGTGATGAGCCAGGTGCTGACATTGTTCACGACGCCGGTGATCTATCTGCTGTTTGATCGCCTGGCGCATCGTCTACGCCGTCCCCGTCCGCAGGAAGGAGAGGCGCAGTGAAGTTCTTCGCACTGTTCATCCAACGGCCGGTCGCCACCACGCTGTTGGCGCTGGCGATTACCCTGTGCGGCGTGCTTGGCTACCGGCTATTGCCGGTATCGCCGCTGCCTCAGGTGGATTTTCCGGTTATCGCAGTGACGGCAACCCTGTCGGGCGCCTCGCCGGAAACCATGGCGTCATCGGTGGCGACCCCGCTGGAACGATCGCTGGGACGTATTGCCGGCATCAATGAAATGACCTCCATGAGTTCGCTGGGCAGTACCCGCATCATTCTGCAATTTGCCCTGGATCGCGATATCAACGGCGCCGCCCGCGATGTCCAGGCCGCCATCAACGCCGCGCAAAGCTTATTGCCCAGCAACATGGCGAGCCGCCCCTATTATCGCAAGGTCAATCCATCCGACGCGCCGATCGTGATTCTGACGCTGACCTCCGATACCTACGGCCCAGGCCAGCTCTATGACTACGCCTCCACCCAAATCGCCCAGCGCGTCTCGCAAATCGAAGGGGTGGGTGATGTCACCATCGGCGGCAGTTCCCTGCCCGCCGTTCGGGTATCGCTGAACCCACAGGCGTTATTCAATCAGGGGGTATCGCTGGACGAAGTCCGCCAGTCCATCGCTCAGGCCAACGTGCGTCAGCCGGTGGGGAGTCTGGACAACGGCGACATCCACTACCAGATTCAGACCAACGATGAATTGAAGACCGCCGATGCCTATCGTTCGTTGATTGTTCATTACAACAACGGCGCGCCGGTACGTCTCAGCGATGTCGCCGGCGTCAGGGATTCGGTACAGAACGTCCTGAACGCCGGGATGACCAACGCCAAACCGGCGGTGTTGATCCTGATCCGACGCGCGCCGGACGCCAATATCATCTCCACCGTCGATAATATCCGCGCCTCATTGCCGGAATTACGCACACTGTTGCCCGCGTCCATCAACATGGAGGTCGCACAGGATCGCTCCCCCACGATTCGTGCGTCACTACGTGATGTGGAGCGCTCGCTGACGATCGCCGTTTCGCTGGTGATTCTGGTGGTGTTTCTGTTCCTGCGTTCCGGCCGCGCCACGCTGATACCGGCCATCGCCGTGCCGGTGTCGCTGATCGGTACATTTGCCGCCATGTATCTCTGCGGTTTCAGCCTCAACAACTTATCGCTGATGGCGCTGACCGTCGCCACCGGCTTTGTGGTGGATGACGCTATCGTCGTGCTGGAAAACATTTCCCGCCACATCGAAGCCGGTATGAAACCGTTGCAGGCCTCACTGCAAGGGGTGCGGGAAGTGGGTTTTACCGTGGTGTCCATGAGTCTGTCGCTGATCGCAGTGTTTATTCCGCTGCTGCTGATGAGTGGGCTGCCGGGGCGCCTGTTTCGCGAATTTTCCGTCACGCTGTCGGTCGCGATCCTGATCTCTCTGCTGGTGTCCATCACCCTGACGCCCATGATGTGCTCCCGTCTGCTGCGTGCCCACCCGGTGCGCAGCCAGCCGCGCAAGCGCGGTTTCAACCGCGTGCTGCTGAGCGTGCAGCAAGGCTATGGCCGTTCGCTGCGATGGGTATTGAATCACTCGCGCTGGGTTCTGATGGTGCTGCTGGGTACCATCGCTCTGAGTGTCTGGCTGTACATCAGCATTCCCAAGACCTTCTTCCCGGAGCAGGACACCGGGCGCCTGATGGGGTTCATCCAGGCGGATCAGAGCATTTCGTTCCAGGCGATGAAGGGCAAGTTGCAGGACTTTATGAAAATCGTGCGGGACGATCCGGCGGTAGATAATGTCACCGGCTTTACCGGCGGGATGCGTACCAATAGCGGCTCGATGTTTATCAGTCTCAAGCCCTTGTCCGAACGCGACGTCACCGCCCAGCAGGTGATTACCCGTCTACGCGAAAAACTCTCGAAAGAACCGGGCGCCAACCTGTATCTGATGGCGGTACAGGATGTACGTATCGGCGGCCGCGAAGCCAACGCCGGCTATCAATATTCCCTGTTGTCCGATGATCTGGCGGTGCTGCGCAGTTGGGAGCCTAAAATTCGCGACGCACTGAGTAAGTTGCCGCAATTGGCCGACGTCAGTTCCGATCAGCAGGATAAAGGGGCGGAAATGATGCTGGAATACGATCGTGACGCCATCGCACGTCTCGGCATCAGCGTTGCCAGCGTCAACGCCTTATTGAATGACGCCTTCGGCCAGCGCCAGATCTCCACCATTTACCAGCCGATGAACCAGTACAAAGTGGTGATGGAGGTGGATTCCGCCTACACCCAGGATCCGTCATCACTGGAAAAAATGTTTGTGATCAACAGTGATGGCAAACCGATACCGCTGTCGTTTTTCGCCCACTGGCGGCCGGCCAACACGCCGCTGGCGGTGAACCATCAAGGGTTGTCGGCGGCGGCCACCATCGCCTTCAACCTGCCGGACGGCGCCAGCCTGTCGGACGCGACCGACGCCATCCAGCGCACCATGACCGCGCTGGGGGTGCCCTCTTCGATCCGTGGTCAATTCGCCGGTACCGCGCTGGCGTTCCAGCAGTCGCAGCATTCTCAGGTGATCCTGATCATCGCCGCGATCATTACGGTGTATATCGTGCTGGGGATTCTGTACGAAAACTACGTCCATCCGCTGACGATCCTCTCCACCCTGCCCTCCGCCGGCGTGGGCGCGCTGATGGCGCTGGAGCTGTTCGGCAAACCGTTCAGCCTGATTGCGCTCATCGGTATCATGCTGCTGATCGGGATTGTGAAGAAGAACGCCATCATGATGGTGGATTTTGCTCAGGTGGCGCAGCGTGAGGGAAAACTGTCGGCGCAGGAGGCGATTTTCCGCGCCTGCATGTTGCGTTTCCGGCCAATCATGATGACCACCATGGCGGCGCTGTTCGGCGCACTGCCACTGGTTCTGGGCAGCGGCGACGGCGCGGAACTGCGGCAGCCGCTGGGAATCACGATTGTCGGTGGGCTGGTGATGAGCCAGCTGCTGACGCTGTATACGACGCCGGTGGTCTATCTGTTTTTCGATCGCCTGCGTCGGCGTTCCGGCACACAGACCGAAACCGGGCTCACCCAGGCCGAGCCCGGCGAATAGCGAGCTAAGGGCCATTAGCCGCCAGCACAGACGCCGGGATTGCCCGGCGTCTGTTTACCATGAATGACATGACCCAAGGAGTATTCCCATCCATGACCGACTCGCCTGCTGCCGTTCGCTGGCAACTGTGGATCGTGGCCTTCGGCTTTTTCATGCAGACACTGGATACCACCATCGTCAACACGGCATTACCGTCGATGGCGGTCAGCCTGAACGAAAGTCCGCTACATATGCACGCGGTGATTGTCGCCTATGTGCTGACCGTCGCCATGGTGCTGCCCGCCAGCGGTTGGCTGGCGGATAGACTCGGTGTGCGCAATGTATTTTTATCCGCCATCCTGTTGTTCAGCCTCGGCTCGCTGCTGTGCGCCCGTTCGGAAACCCTCAACGAACTGTTGCTATCGCGCGTGGCGCAGGGGATCGGCGGCGCGATGATGGTGCCCATCGGCCGGTTGACCGTGATGAAACTGGTGCCCAGAGATCAGTACATGGCGGCGATGACCTTCGTGACCCTACCAGGGCAGATCGGCCCGTTGATGGGGCCGTCGCTCGGCGGTTTTCTGGTGCAGTACGCCAGCTGGCACTGGATCTTCCTGATCAATATTCCGGTGGGCATTATCGGCGCCATCGCCACCGGGCTGCTGATGCCCAATTTCACCATGCCCGCCCGACGCTTCGACCTGCGTGGTTTTTTCTGTTTAGTCGTCTGTATGGCGACCTTGACGCTGGCGTTGGATGGGCAAAAAAGCCTGGGTTTTTCGCCCGCGATGATCACCGCGCTGATCGGCACCGGCAGCCTGGCGCTGGCGGGTTACTGGCTGCACGCCAGACACAACGAACAGGCGCTGTTCAACCTGCGGCTGTTCAACACTCACAGCTTTACCATCGGGTTGTTCGGCGGCTGGCTGGCGCGCATCGGCAGCGGCATGTTGCCCTTTATGACGCCGGTCTTCCTGCAACTCGGCCTGGGTTACTCGCCGTTCCATGCCGGCCTGATGATGATCCCGCTGGTGATGGGCAATATGGGGATGAAACGACTGGTGGTGAAGATCGTCAACCGTTTCGGGTATCGCAACGTGCTGATCGCCTCGACGCTGATGTTGGCGATCGCGTCCCTCCTGTTCGCGCTGGTGGCGATGATGAACTGGCGCTGGCTGATGCCTTGCGTGCTGTTTATAGTCGGTATGGTCAACGGCATTCGTTTCTCCACCATGAATACCCTGACGCTGAAAGACCTGCCGGATGACCTTGCCAGCGGCGGCAACAGCCTGCTGTCGATGTCGATGCAGTTGTCCACCAGCATGGGGGTCAGTATCGCCGGCCTGCTGTTGGGGCTGTTCGCGCACCAGCATCTGGTCGCCGGAACGGCGGAAACCAATATCATCTTCCTCTATACCTATCTGTGTATGGCGGCCGTCATGGCGTTTCCGGCGTTGATATTCAGCCGGGCGCCCGCCGACATTCTGCAACAGGCAACATTGCCGCGTCGTTCATGAGGCCCGCCATGAAATTCGGAATCGCCGCCAGACAGTTTCTCGCTATCTTCATCACCAGCATGCTGGTGCTGATCATCATGCATTTTGGCGTGCGGATAAGTTTTGAAAAAGGCTTCATCGACTATATCCGCCGCAGCAACGAGCAGCGCATCACGCAGCTTAAAGGGTTAGTGGAAGAACAGTATCAGCAACACGGCAGTTGGGAGTTTTTGCGGAATAATGAACGCGGCATTTTTTCCATGATCCGCTCGCTGGAACAAAGCAACGATGGGGCGCTACATGGTTGGCGAACCCGATTTTGGGTCATGGACACCAATGACCAGCGTCTGCTTGGGCCGCCGATAGCGATTCCGGCAGGCAGCAGTTGGCAACCCTTCCGTTACAAAAATCAGATCGTCGGCTGGATGGTCAGCGCGCCGATCGATGGCCTGACCCGCAATGCGGATATCAGCTTTGATAGTCAGCAACAACGTACCAGTTGGTTGATTGTCGGCTTCTCCACACTGCTGGCCATCGTCGTCACCTGGCTGATGTCTCGCGGTCTGTTGGCACCGGTAAAACGGCTGGTGGACGGCATCCATCAATTGGCGGGGGGGAATTTCAGCGCCCGAGTGACCGCCAGCGGCCGCGATGAATTGGGACGTCTGGCACAGGATTTTAACCAACTGGCGTCTGCACTGGAAAAAAACGAGCAGTCGCGCCGGGCGTTCATGGCGGATGTCTCCCATGAGTTGCGCACGCCGCTGGCAGTATTGCGCGGTGAGCTGGAAGCGCTGCAGGACGGTGTCCGACGACCCGACGCCTCCGCGTTTCATTCGTTGCAGATGGAAGTGGAAATCCTGACCAAACTGGTGAATGACCTGCATCAACTGTCGTTGTCTGATCTGGGTGCGCTGGCCTACCGCAAAATGCCGGTGGCGGCCATCGACTTGTTGCAGCAATCCGTGGCGCTCTACCGGGAGCGTTTTCAGCACAAGGGCATCACGCTGACGACACGTTTCGGCGTCGACGAGAACACCGTATTCGGTGATCCGGATCGGCTCAGTCAGTTGTTCAACAATCTGCTGGAAAACAGCCTGCGCTATACTGACGATCACGGTCGGCTGGAAGTGGAAACAGAATGGCATCCTCAGCGGTTGATGATCCACTGGCGCGACAGCGCACCCGGTATCACCGACGAGCAGCTATCGCTGATTTTTGAACGTTTTTATCGTGCGGAAAACTCCCGTAACCGCGCCAGCGGCGGCTCAGGGCTGGGGCTCGCCATCTGCGCCAATATCGTCGAGGCGCATAACGGCCGGCTTTACGCCGCACACTCACCGCTCGGCGGCGTACAAATTACCGTCGAACTTCCGTTGCATACGCGCTGAATACAAGAGGTATCGTAATGACTGCGACATCCGCCGCTCCAGCCACCGATGACACATTGCCGGTACTGATCGTGGAAGATGAACCCAAACTTGGCCAGTTGCTGGTGGATTACCTACAGGCATCCGGCTATGCGACACACTGGTTGACCCAGGGTAATGATGTCGAGCCCTGGGTCAGGGCGCATCCTTGCCGCCTGGTGCTGCTGGATCTGATGCTGCCCGGCCGCGATGGGCTGTCTTTGTGTCAGGCGATACGCGGTTTCTCCAATGTGCCCATCATCATGGTCACGGCACGGACGGAAGAGATCGATCGCTTGCTGGGGCTGGAGATCGGCGCTGACGACTATATCTGTAAACCCTACAGCCCGCGCGAAGTGGTGGCCAGAGTCAAAACCCTGTTGCGCCGCTGCCATTGGCAATCGGAGCCTACCGCCGTCACCGATCGCCCTGCATTGTTGATCGACCAATACCGTTATCAGGCCAGCTATCTGGGCCGCAATCTCGATTTAACGCCCGCCGAATTCCGGTTACTGAGAATTCTCTCCGCCGAGCCTAATCGGGTATTTTCCCGCGAACAGTTGCTGGACAACCTGTACGACGACTACCGCGTCGTCACCGATCGCACCATCGACAGCCACATCAAGAATCTGCGTCGCAAACTGGAGCAGTTCGATCAGGAAACGTCATTTATCCGCACCGTCTACGGTATCGGCTACCGCTGGGAAGCGGCCGCCAGTCAGGAGGTGTAACCCTATCCGTGGTGGCGTCAAAGAAACTGTTCAACTTCGTTAAAAATTTACGATAGGACTGCCCAACCCCGCTCGCTAACATAGTCGACGGGCAAATATCACAGTAACGAGGTCGAACATGTCGGGTTTGGTAAACGGAAAATGGGTGGATGGCGATGTCGCGGCGGAGGAGATCAAAAACGGTGCGTTTCACCGCCAGGAGACCCGATTCCGGGAGACGGCATTAGTCCCGGAAGCCGGGCGTTATCAGCTTTTTGTTTCCTACCTCTGCCCCTGGGCGTCGCGGACACTGATTTTCCGTGCGTTGAAGGGGCTGGAATCCATCGTCGCCGTCTCCGTTGCTGAACCCACGATTGGCGAACAAGGCTGGGAATTCCGTACCCCGCAAGACGCCGGGGAACGTCTCGAACCGGTGCGTTACGTGCACCAGCTCTACACCGCCAGCGATGCCCACTACACCGGCAAGGTTTCCGTGCCGGTGCTCTGGGATCGCAACACCGGCCGCATCGTTAACAATGAATCCTCGGACATTATCCGTATCCTCAATCAGGCGTTCGATGCGCTGACCGGCAACCGGCTGGATCTCTACCCCACCGAACGCCAGGCAGACATCGACCGCTGGAACACATTGATTTACGACAATATCAACAACGGCGTGTATAAAACCGGCTTTGCCAAAACCCAGGAGCATTACGACGCCGCCGTCACTGCGCTGTTCAACGCACTGGATACCGTCGAAGCCCACCTGGCGACGCACCGCTATCTGGCCGGCGATACGCTGACCGAAGCCGACTGGCGCCTGTTTGTAACCCTGGTGCGTTTCGATACCGCTTATCACGGCGCCTTCAAATGCAACATCCGCCGTCTGGAGGATTATCCGCACCTCTCGGGCTACCTGCGCGAGCTGTACCAGTGGCCGGGCATCAGCGAAACGGTCAATTTACCGCACATCAAGGCGGGTTATTACAGCATCCGCTGGCTGAATCCCACCGGGATCGTACCGAAAGGCCCGACGGTGGACTTCACCCGTCCCCACCTGCGCGATCGCGTCGGCCCTTCCGCCGGCATTCTCTCCCGCTGACACCCTCGACGCCCCGCCGCTTTATGCCGGTATCCCGGGATAAAGCGGCGGCACGGCCACCGCCCCTTTTCCTGACGTGTCTTTCCGCCCGAGCGTCAATCCGCCTGGCACCGTCGCCTTTGGCGGCAATTCAATGCCTGCGCCGCGTCACCCGTGCCCGGCATAGCCGGTAGCGGTACTTTTCCTCGGCGAACTACTGATTTTTCCCGCCGTTGGCGTTAGAATCGCCCGCCTTTACTGCTTCCGTTCGGGAGCAGCCTGACCTGCGATCAGACATTGAGAGATACCATGTTTAAACCGGAATTACTGTCTCCGGCCGGCACCCTGAAAAATATGCGTTACGCCTTTGCCTACGGCGCCGACGCGATTTATGCCGGCCAACCCCGTTACAGCCTGCGCGTGCGCAATAACGAGTTCAACCACCAGACGCTGGCTCAGGCGATCGCCGAAGCCCATGAACTGGGGAAAAAATTCTACGTGGTGGTCAATATCGCGCCCCACAACGCCAAGCTGAAAACCTTCCTGCGCGATCTGCAACCAGTCGTGGAAATGAATCCGGATGCGCTGATCATGTCCGACCCGGGGTTGATCATGCTGGTACGGGAAAACTTCCCGCAGATGCCGATCCACCTCTCCGTTCAAGCCAATGCCGTCAACTGGGCCACCGTTAAATTCTGGCAACAGATGGGGCTGAGCCGCGTGATCCTGTCCCGCGAGCTGTCGCTGGAAGAAATCGAAGAAATTCGCACCCAGGTACCGGAAATGGAACTGGAAGTGTTCGTCCACGGCGCACTGTGCATGGCCTATTCCGGCCGCTGCCTGCTGTCCGGCTACATCAACAAACGCGACCCCAATCAGGGCACCTGCACCAATGCCTGCCGTTGGGAATACAAGGTGCAGGAAGGCAAGGAAGACGACGTCGGCAACATTGTGCACATCCATGAGCCTATCGCCGTCACCCAGGTCGATCCGACGCTGGGTATCGGCGCGCCGACCGATAAGGTCTTCATGCTGGAAGAGAGCCAGCGTCCGGGCGAATACATGAGCGCGTTTGAAGACGAACACGGCACCTACATCATGAACTCGCGCGATCTGCGTGCCATCCAGCATGTCGAACGCCTGACCCAGATGCAGGTGCATTCGCTGAAGATCGAAGGCCGCACCAAATCCTTCTACTACTGCGCCCGCACCGCGCAGGTTTATCGCCGCGCCATTGACGACGCCGCCGCCGGTAAACCGTTCGATCCCACGCTGCTGCAAACGCTGGAAGGGCTGGCGCACCGCGGCTACACCGAAGGCTTTCTGCGCCGCCATGTCCATGAGGATTATCAAAACTACGACTACGGCTATTCGGTTTCCGACCGTCAGCAGTTTGTCGGCGAGTTCACCGGCGAACGTCTGAACGGGCTGGCGGCCGTCGCGGTCAAAAACAAATTCTCAGTCGGCGACAGCGTAGAAATGATGACGCCGGGCGGTAATGTGCAGTTCACCATTACGCTGATGCAAAACCGCAAAGGGGAAGCGATTGATGTCGCGCCGGGCGACGGGCACACCGTCTATTTGCCGGTGCCGGAAGATATCGCGCTGGATTACGCTCTGCTGTTGCGTAACCTGCCGGGCACCAACACCCGTAATCCTCACCTGAAATAAGCGGAATACAGCACAATAGCCGCCAGTTGTCGTATTTTTAGAATCCGATCACATCAATGACGGCGACAACTGGTTACTATTGCAGCGCTGAGAAAATACAGAACGAAAACAAGCGTAGTTATACTACTAGGAACCACCTCCTTGGCCGGCCCAATCTCCCTTGGGCTGGCTTTTTCTTTTTGATTCTAAACTCTTTTTTCCCTACAACCTGCGGTTTATGCTCACCCTCGTCAACCGGCTGCGGCTACGCCAATGCCGGCCCGGACGCAACCCCGGTCTAAAAGACATGGTGTGTCGTAATGCCGTGTTGTTAAGCGTGATGACGGAGCCGAAACACAGAATGATGTTCCAGAGCAATTAACACCCGCCGACGCCGGGTGTTAATTGACCAACATGACACACCTGCCCGTCGCTTATTCGCGTTTCAGGCGCGGGCTGTTGGCCAGATAGAGCGTCACCACCAAAATCAGGATGGCGCCGGCATAGGTCAGGGTATCGATCGGATTTTTGTGATCGACGATGATTAGCCGAATGATGGCGGTAATACCGATATAGATGAAATAGCGTAGCGGAAAGTGATATCCAGACGAAAAATACTTCACAATCAATGCAATAAATTCGAAATATAAAAAATAGATCACCAGGCTCTCGATCAGCATGTAGGAAGATTCCTTCTCATTGCTGACAAACAGTACCGTCGACAGATGCGCAGTCTCCTTGACAAGAAAGATGACCAGCATCACCGCCAGTGCCAGCAGCCCGACATTGAGGATCGTCTGTAGTCCCCGGGCAATCATTACCGCACGTATTGAACCCGCCATGAGCCCCTCCTTAAGTCCACTCATCGACACAACCGTGACCGCCAGACTACTGTCCGCAGATGTCGCCACGCTGACAATAATCTGACACAGATCACAAAATTAACGGGTAGCGGGCGAGCTGTCCATGCAATATTTTTCTGCTATTTATCTGATTTTCTTATCCCTTAAGACCCAATCACCACCAGCGATAAAAATGGTGCACTGGGCCGATCCCTCCGCCGACCTGCAACGAATCCGCTTGCTCCAACGCGCCCTGCAGGTAATTCTTCGCGGCGGGCAACGTCTCCTGCCAGTCGGCATGACGTGGACGCAACGCCGCCAGCGCCGCGGAGAGCGTACAGCCGGTACCGTGAGTGTGACGGGTCACGACACGCGGCGTACTGAAGCGTACCGGCGCACAATGCGTCGTAAACAACCAGTCCGGGCTTTCCCGGTCGCTCAGATGCCCGCCTTTCATCAGTACAGCCTGGCACCCCATCGCCAACAACCGCTCGCCCTGTTGCCGCATTTCCGCCTCATCGACCGCTGGCGCGCACTGCAACAACGCCGCGGCTTCCGGCAGATTGGGGGTAATCAACGACACGCGCGGCAATAACAGTTGACGCACCGCCTCCACCGCCTCGGGTGCCAGCAGCGGGTCGCCGCTTTTCGCCAGCATCACCGTATCCAGCACCACATGCGGCACTGGGTAACGTTGCAGTCGTTCTGCCACCGCCTCTACGATGTCCGTCTGCGCCAGCATGCCGATCTTGGCGCAATCAATGCGCACGTCGCTCAACACGGAATCCAGCTGCGCGGCGACAAATGCCGGTTCGATCCGGTATACCGACTGCACCCCGCGCGTGTTCTGCGCCACCAATGCGGTAATCACGCTGGTGCCATAAGCCCCCAACGCGGAAAACGTTTTAAGATCAGCCTGAATCCCCGCGCCGCCGCTGGGATCGGTACCGGCGATGGTTAATGCGTTAATGCGTTTCATACCGTCACCCCTCCGCGTTCGGCATACAGCGCATCCAGAAACCCGGGAATAAAGCTGCCCGGCCCCGATGCCTGCTGAGCGGCCCGCGCACCGCAACGCGACATGACGGCACAAGCCGCCGCCACATGGGCCAGGCGATCCCCCTCCAGTGCGCAGAACCCAGCCACCACGGCCGACAACGCGCAGCCAGTGCCCACCACTCGCGTCATTAACGGATCGCCACCGCTCACCGCCCAATCACGCTGACCATCGGTGACGTAATCCACCTCACCGGTGACGGCGACGCAGGTCGACCAACGTTGCGCCAGCGAGCGAGCGGCGGGAAGCGCGAACCATGAATCGTTGCCGCTGTCGACGCCGCGCCCGGCGGAACCTTCCCCGGCCAGCGCCAGAATTTCCGAGGCATTGCCGCGAATGGCGGCCGGTTTCATCGTGAGCAGTTGCTGAGCAAATGCCGTGCGGTATGTCAGCCCGCCGACAGCAACCGGATCCAGTACCCAGGGCGTGCCTGCCTGTGTCGCACTGGCGATCGCCGCCAGCATGGCATCCGCCCGGGATACTTCTAGCGTTCCAATATTGATCAGCAGTGCATCAGCGAGTGCGCTGAATTGCGCCGCTTCGCCCGGATCCACCACCATCGCGGGAGAGGCGCCCAACGCGAGCAGTACATTAGCGGTAAAACTTTGCACCACGTCATTAGTGAGACAATGAACCAACGGAGCACGCTGGTGAAACAAAGTGAGGGAATCCGCGACAGAGGCAGTAGGGAAAGGTGTTGCTTGCATTTTCATAAACCTCCCGACCGGCGTGGAAGAAGACGGCAACCGGCGGGATACCGTGACTTTCCTACGCTGGCATTATCCAGTTCAGGTAATACGGGTATTTCTCAGCCCCGCCTTTCAGAAGGGCACCCCGAGTCAACAGCGGTATTATTCAGAGCGTTTGGGAAAAGATCAATCGCTACGGTTTCCTGATCCCAGGAGTCAGTCCATTAACGGCTACACCGCCGCATCCATCAATGCAACCGCAATAGCACCTCATTACATCCGCGTGCTAAATCATGGTGTCGGCAGCTCCGGCAGAATGCCGTCACTTCAGGGTGCACGGTGATACACCGCCTCAATATTGTACCCATCGGGGTCGTACACAAAGGCTGCGTAGTAATTCGGGTGGTAGTTTGGACGCAGCCCCGGCGCCCCATTATCCCGGCCCCCCGCAGCGATAGCTGCGGCAAAGAAAGCGTCGACCCGCTCACGCGATGCGGTACTGAACGCAAAGTGCACCGCCGGGCAAGCTCCTGCCTCCGCCTGATAAAACCAGAGTTCGCCGCCCGGATCGCTGGCTTGCCCGTACCCTTCCGTCACCGCGAAGCTGACGGCGAACGACATATCCTTAATCAGGCGATAACCCAACGGCCTGAGCGCAGCCTCATAAAACTGTCGACTACGGGTTATATCCGTCACCGGAATACTCAGATGATCCAGCATAATCTCTCCTTGCTGATGGTCGTTATGGATGATATCGCGCCACCATACCCCCACCGTTTAGCGGGAAACATGATCGTGATCGGCAAAGAGAATAATGCGTAATGGCATGGAAAACGCCACGGATGATTGCCCGACACCCATGTTGGGCAACCGTGAGGGTCAGCACACCAGCGCCAGCATGGCGAAACTCGCCAGCCAGTGTCCGCCGCTGTAGTGGCTGCCCACCACGTATCCAACGCTGGCGTCAAGATGCCGCTCGGCGGCATCCAGCAAGACCGACCGCGAGGCGGCCGATGCCGGCAGTTGTTCTGTGATATGGCGCATACACCAGGCCCGGCTGAGGTTTAACCCATCCAGATGCGCGATTTTCGTATCGGCCCTGTCACTCACCCGTGCCGGATGGAGCAACGTATTGCACACAGACATCGTCGGTAAAAACGCATCAAACCAGGAAGGAAATGCCGCTCCCAACACCTGGCTCATCAATAACCCTTCGGTCAAGGCACCGGACAAAAATTCGTCCCCGCCCGGTTCGTAATGCGCGGGATAGGCGATGTCATCGACAAAATAACACATGGCCGCCTGGGTAATGGCGGTCTCCAGTTTGCTGTCCGCCACGATGCGTGCATAGTCGAGCGACAGACTCAGCGCGAAAGCGGTATTGAAATGAGTGCCGACCCGGATGGGGTAGGTCAGTTTGTCCAGATAGTCGAGCAACCGTTGCCGGATATCCTGCACCAGCGGCCGCAGTGCATCCAACCAACTGGCCGCGGCAGGGTGCCGCGATTGCGCGAGCTCTCCCGCCAACGCCAGCAACCAGCCATAACCGTAAGGCCGTTCAAAGGAGGCACGCATCGGCGCCTGAAAATACGCAGCCTCACGCGCCATGTTATCCCGCGTGAAATGCTCGTCAAACAGCCGGGTAATGTCGTCGTAACAAGGCAGTTCGGGAAACTCGCGGAGACTACGCAGCAGTAGCCAGTAGCCATGCACGGCGGAATGCCAGTCGAAACAGCCGTAGAATACCGGGTGTAACTCACGCGGCGGCAACGCATCGGCATCGCTATTCATCAGGTGCATAATGTGATTGGGGTATTCCTGCCGTAGGTAGGTCAACGGCATACGGGCGAACGCATCCGCCAGGTGGGGTGTCAGTTGCATCTCGGTTCCTTAGTACGCCCATAGCCGCATCGCCGTGCGTCCCGAACGCCATAAAAAGTAACGGTTTAAGATTATATGACTCACAACTATCCCAGCCGGATTTATGCGTCAATCGGTTTATGCGTTTCAGGAAAATCAATGCATTTCAGGGGATGACAATGCCCTACCCGAGGATGTTGAACGGAAGGTCGAACCGCCATTTTGCATAAAGAAAAGCGATCACGGAGGGAAGCCAGCGCCCGTACCTGCCTGGTCGTTGCGGATAAAAAACCGGCTCTTTTGATATGCCGCAATACATAGGCCCAATCAGGCACTAGGCTGTAATACATTGCGGCGATAAGGAGATGCTCATACCGCTGCCCTTCACTCAAACGTTTGGTTAACGGCAGAACTATGCTCAGCGTGAATCATGACTGGAATCCGTTGCAAAAAAACCTCAAGGACAGCATCAAAAACAGGGATCTGACGCAAATCATCGAGACCGCGCTGACGCTGCACGGTCTGGTACACAGCGGCGCTGTCACCCAAAACAAGACTCCCACTTTTCAGGATGAAATCCTGAGCGATCTCGACGAGTCGGCGTTTCGGGCCGTCAGAAGCCCCAAATATCAGGGATATCGCACACTCGCGTTTTACCTCTTCCATATCACCCGAATCGAAGATATGTGCGCCAATATTCTCATCGACAATGGTACGCAGGTCATCATGCAAGGTGACTGGATGCAGAAAATGCGCATCGATCGCATAGATACCGGCAATTCGATGACAGAAAGCGAAATGGCGGCCTTTAGCCACAACATCGACGGCGCCGCGTTATTTGCTTACCGCAATCAGGTCGCGGTTCAGACCCGCAAAATCCTCGCTGGGCTGAGTAAACCCGATATCGCCAGAAAACCAACCGCCGGCCAATTAGCGCGTTTGGTGGCCGAACGAAGCGTACTCGCTGATCCTGACGCTATCTGGCTCCTTGATTTCTGGGGGAAAAAGAATGTGGGCGGCCTACTGATGATGCCAATCACCCGGCATCAAATTCTGCATTTAAATGACTGCAAAGAAATCATCAGGCTGGCACGGCAAAAAAACAGGACTTGAGACCTGATGCATGCTGTCGCATCCGGCGATGACGGCACCCGCGCTGTCCTGACGGTTCTGCGGCACAGCCAGTTCAGCGCCGATGCACAGCAATATCCTCGCGGCATGGGCCACGACAGTGTCGGGCGTGCCCCGCCCCCGCTACCACAATGTGGGCGGCTCCACGGGGTTCGCCGGCGGAAGACCGGGTTGCCAGTGAAGCAAGCCACAATGTTCTCCTTAGTTCTCCTTACACGGCGCCTATCAGCGAGTCTGGCTCAGAATGATGCGGTCGAACATGCGGTCGCCTAACCAGACGCGCATGCGGATCAGCATTTTTGCGAACTTACCGGCAGCATAGCGCGTGCGAGGATTGTTACTGGACACCGCCCTGGAAACCACGTTTGCGATCACGCTCGGATCGCTACCCGTGCCATGCCCGTAGGTGTTTTTGATAGACTTGGCCACCATCTGCACCAGCCGGCCATATGGGCCGCTGGCCGAGCGCTTGACGATGCTGTCCGTGGCGGCATCACCGAACCCCGTCTCGATCACGCCAGGCTCGACGATCACAACCTTGATGCCGAACTCACCGACCTCCAGGCGCAGGCAATCCGACCATCCCTCCAGCGCATGTTTGGTCGCGTGGTACCAGGCGCCCAGGATGCTGTACATCTTGCCGCCCATTGAGGTGATATTGACGATGTGTCCGGAATTTTTGGCCCGCATGGCGGGCAGTAGCAGCTGCGTGAGCCGGGCGGCGCCGAAGAGATTGACCTCAAACTGGTAGCGCGCTTCGTCGATGCTGATTTCTTCGACCGGCCCATACAAGCCGAAGCCTGCATTGTTGACCAGCACGTCCACACCGCCCGTCTGGGAAAGGATGGTCTCGACGCCAGCGACAATCTCCTCGTCCCTGGAGACGTCCATACGCAAAGGTTGAGCACCCAGTGCGGCCAGATCGGCCATTTTGTCGACGCTACGCGCCGCCACGTAGACCTGGTAGCCATCCTTGATCAGACGCTGAGCTATGGCCTTGCCCATACCTGACGATGCGCCAGTGACCAGAGCCGTTTTTTTTCCTTGGTAAACATGTTACACCTCATTTTTTGTTGAGTAGCCGCGAGTCTTTCAGGAAACGCCGAGGTTCCATCTCGCGACATGCGCCAATACCGTTGCTCTTTGCACTACGACACCGGCCTCTCTGGCCATCAGTGAACTTCAGTGAACTACCTGCACACGGCTTCGCAACGCCTTGAGCGTCCCGTAGGGCGTGTCCACTACGGTCTGGTTAGCCAACCAGCTGGGAATGGAGCCGCCAGGGGATGCATGCATCTGATAAGTCACCTTCACACCTGCTGCATCAGGTACTAACATCCACTGCCCTTTGGCCTGGGGAATGCGGACTTTCCCCTCGCGCAACGGCAAATAGTCGGGAACGGCTTCCACTCGCACAGTCACTGCGCCGTCGCCCGACTTCGCGTAGGTGAAGTGGTAGATACCGTCGCGGTTAGACACCGGCCAGGGTGCCTTATTGTCCAGGTAATGGAACTGTTCGGTGGCAGTCGCTTTAAGTAATGTAGACACAGCCACGTCAGGCATCCACTGACGGTAGGCATCGGCGTTACGTAATACCTTGACCACATCATCGGGGCTAGCGTTGATCTGCACCTCGCCGCGGAATTCGCGCAGCGGCGATCCATCAACGTTGCGCACATAAACCTTGATGCCATCAGCATCCTTGGCCAGCGACCAGTCGTGCTCGTTCTGTGCTAAAGCTGACTGGCTGATCAACAGACCGGCCAGCAGGGTTACGGGAAGAAAATAGCGGTGGACGTTCATGGCGAAACCTCATCGAGTGAAGAGGCCTTCACCATAAAGGGCCACGCCCCACGGTGAACTAGCCAAATGCGCCAGATGAACAGCGATCGGCGCCAGCCTAAACCTGACGAAATGCGGTCTCGCTCCCGTCTGTAACACCTGAACTTCGAAGCCGGCGCCTGTACCACCGGCTACGGAATGGCGTATTGATCAGCAACCTCAGCCCCCCATCAGGGCGGGCTTCGTCTCGTGAGTAAAGGCCGGGTTCCGATGCTGCAACACGCAGACTTACCCCTCATCCCGCTTCGCATTGTCGTACCCCAGCCGGCCGATAAAGGGCAAACGCAGTGCCGGAGGGTTCAGATCGATCCCCATGCTGGCGCCGAGGATATTGACCTCAACCCCCTCTTCCACGCCCAACGTAACGCCCACTACGCCCAGCAACGATACCTGCACGCCGCTGCCCGACGGCGATAACCCCACCGGGCGCGTAATCGCGCGGAAATCTTTACCAATCGCATTGGCCGGCATATCCAACGCCAACGCCGGCACTTCCCGGCCGATATGCGCCATAAAGGTGTTACTGTTCGGCCCAGGCCAGGCGTGATACGTGTGCGGCCAGGGGTAGCTTTTGATTGCAGCTTCAATTTTCGGGATCATCGTTTCCGCGCCCGCACCGCGATGTTCCACCAATAATCGCGGCGTCGAACCGAACCAAAACCCATCAGGAACGGTGTAGTCGCGCCGGACAACGTTATCCCCGCCCCAGCCGATCACCTCATAGCGGCTATAGCGGGTTTCACCCGCCCTTTTGAAGATAATCCAGGGGTGCACCGCCAGCAGGCCGCGCCAGCCGTAAGTCGGCGCCGCATACACCTGCACAATGGCGATATCGCCATTCCTGACCGGATCCGGCGCCACGCCGGCAGAATCGCGTCGCGCCGACTGCCAACTTTGCCCCTTAAGGTTTTCGTCATTGCGCGTCGCCTGCGCCAGACTTTGCCCCAATGACAGGATTAATACGCTGATAAAACCGATGCCCAGCATCTTGAGGTAGTTCATCCAGAGATAACCTCCGTGGAAAAGGAGCAAACAGGATAGGAACGTGGGTAATCACGCCGCATTCCGTTCAGATAACCGCCATTCAGCCAGTGTACTGTCAACGGGCGCGCGCAGCGAGTAAACCGGAGCCTATACAGAGTGCGTGAGGGTTGCGAGCGCTGCCCAGAACCAACATGGCCAGTGAGTTGCCCGAAATTGGATAGGCTCTGAGCGAATGAAAATTTTTCGCCGTCCGAACCATCGACGATAAAAACTGAATTCAGCGAAATGCGGTGATATCCAGAATAAAAAATTCGCCAGTAAAACATGGCTGGCGAACATTGGAGTCAATGATATTCAACAAAATAAATTAGCCGCTACACTTTCCATCAATGATGACAATTATAACCAGCGCCACATTAACATCCGGCACCGTTGACATCATTAAACTAACGCTAGTCCTTTATTCAAAGTTAAATAGAGCGGCTAATTCGTTATAACACTCTGATGCAATCGACACCTGTATTGTTCTAACTTCAAAATAAAAAATGTCACCGTCCCACATAGAAATACCATTATTAATGATATTTAAATACGCAATATATCACCACAGGATAATAATAAAATTCATTCTCTTCGCAGAAATAATCCGACTTATTTTCCATATGTCGAGGTTATATTATAAAAACGTCGCACCGCTCGCCCACCCTGAGTGAAAACTACCAGAACAAATCGTTGGCTCAATCGTTTTTATATCTACCTTGACCAATTTAAAAATCACAAACGGATCGTCAGATAGCAACATGCCGATTTCCGCAGCATTGATACCGGAAGCCAGAATAAACCCTCCCGTTCCATTCTCCAACGGCCCGGCAAAAATAATATGACCACCGCGGATATTATCTGCCAGCCACTTTTTATGCGCATCCATATGCTTTTCAAACTCATATTTAGGGCTGGTATACTCAAGTGTAATTGCGTGTAACATAAAGACCACCTTGAAAATAATTAGCCAGCAATAGCGTCGATAACCGTATGGATAGATGATTTAGCATTTTTGATTTCACGATTTTTTATTTCATCGCCTTTTGATGCCCCTTCAGCACGAACGAAATGAATATCGGTAATGCCCAAAAATTTGAAGAAAGTCTGGAGATATCGCTCCTGAAAATCCATATCGGCAATAGGCTGATCAACATAAAAGCCCCCGCGCGCGGAGACAACGATAACGGTTCGCCCGCCGGACAGGCCTACCGGCCCTTTTTCCGTATATTTAAAGGTTTTCCCGGCCTGAGCCAACCTGTCCAGCCATGATTTTAACTGGCTGGGCACCGAAAAATTGTACATTGGCGCGCCAATAACAATGATGTCGCTAGCCAGAAATTCTGAGACCAGTTGCTCGGAAAGCTGGTGTTCTTGCACCATGTCATTGTCTGCCGGGGCTGACGCCATTGGACGAAACCCGGCGGCGATGGCCCCCGTGAGATGGCGTATTTCATTTTTAACCACATCGCGATAATGCACCGTTGCATCAGGATATTTTTCAACCAGACCGGTCATCACCTCAGCGGAAATTTGTCGTGTGACGGAGTCATCTTCAAGAATACTGGAATCTATATGTAATATATTCATCAAAATACTCTCTCTGTTAGGATTTACAACTTGATAGCCTTGGCTGCGTTATCAATAAATCTCGCGACATCTTCAGGATGAGAGACGAGAGACATATGACTGGATGAAATTGACATAACTTTCGCCCCTATCTGGTCGGAAATTTTTCTCTGCACGGATGGATCTAATGCCTTGTCATTACGGGTTAGCAAATACCATGTCGGTTTGTCTTTCCAGGCAGCGTGCTGAACTTTATCGCCAAATGCGCTGGCCGCGATCGGCTGCTGCACGGCGGTTAATGCCAACATTTTTTTAACGGCACGTCCCCAGCCATTATTTCATGATATTTTTCTGGATTATCCAGCCAAATTAACCCATGGGCATCCGGTGCCATACCATCCATCGGCGCATTCAGGCGCTGTAATAAATCAGCGACTGATTCCCCGCTATCCGGAACTAATGCCGACAAATAAACGATACCGCGCACGTTGGGATAATTCCCCGCCTGGGTAATTACAGCGCCGGCCCATGAATGACCGACCAGTAATACCTCGCCTTGCTGTCTTTGCAAAACCTGCTCTGTCGCCCTGACATCATCGGCTAAAGACGTCAGTGGATTTTGAACCGCGGTAACATGGTATCCCATATTCTGCAATTTGGCCGTCACCGACGCCCAGCTGGAGCCATCCGTAAATGCCCCATGCACTAAAACGATATTTTTAATTGTTGCCGCCTCCGCGAAGTTCTGAACGGTAAGAACAAAAACCAAACTTACTGCAATCATCAGATTACTCAGCCAATTAATACGAGAATCCATCATAAGTTCACCGTTAACAGTGGGGTTGCTATTCACCGTTTTTTCAAACGCGCTGATTATTCCTACAAGAGGGAGTGAGGAAAGTTTAGCCTGCATGGCGGCCCCCTGGTAAGGTGGCAAAGTTGACATTATTCATGCAAAATTCGCCAACATTCCATGATGAGAGAACACACCATGCGTATCGCCATCCTGGCATTGCCGGGCAGTATGTCGTCAGCGATATCGGGGCTCGCCGATATATTTTGGATCGTCAATCAGGCGCTGATAACGCGGCTGGACGAAGCGCATCAGCAGCCCCCTGCCGAGCGCTCTTTTGAAACATCGATTATCAGCGCCGACGGCAAGCCGGTACCCGATGCGCAGGGAAGACTCATCCATGTAGACCATTCATTTGAAACAGTCGGCACACCAGATATCGTTCTGGCAACGGGAATGGTGCTCGGCCCCAATAAGCTGCCTATGGCGACCGGGCCTGTAAATGCATCGGCGCGCTGGCTCAAAGAACAATTCCAGCGTGGCTCACTGATAGGCGGCGCCTGCGCAGGAAGTTTTATTCTGGGGGAAGCTGGGTTGCTGGATGGACGGTTTTGCAGCACAACATGGTGGCTTTACCATATTTTTAAACAACAGTATCCCAAGGCAAAACCTGTGTGGGGCAAAGCGCTGGAAGAACAGGATGGCGTCATTACGACAGGCGGCCCGTTGTCCTGGGTTGAGCTGGCCCTGCACATTATCCGGCGTAGCGCAGGATCGGACATCGCCAAATTAGCGGCGGACATCGCAGTCGCCGATAGCCAGCCGCTGTCTCAGCGTATTTATGCCCCACAGGGGTTCATGAATACTGTCGATCCGCTACTGCTGCGCGCTGAACATCTGATTCGGTATCAGAACCCATCAATGACGGCGGAAGATTTGGCCAGCGCGCTTAATTTTAGTGACCGGACTCTGCATCGAAAACTGAAAGAGCTCACGAACGAAAGCCCTAAAAATTTTATTACTCGCGTCAGAATCGAAACGGCGTGCATGCTGCTTGAAAATCCGGCGGCCAGCATCAAACAGGTCGCAGAAGAGTGTGGTTACAGTGAAGATACGGCTTTCAGACGCGCCTTTTCCCAATTGATGGGAATGACGCCAACGCAATACCGAAAGTGGGCCTCATTAAGAACCTGATATGCCGGCATGTCGAGGTCAATCGCCGGCATATCGTAGATTTCGACCAGCCTGAACCACGTAATTCATAAGATAAAATTCCCCCTATTTGCCATTTGTACCATCGGCACCTAATCTATTTTCATAGGAATAACAGGCAACATGTTGAATCAAACGAGCACAGGATTGCAGATGAAAGCTTCTGCTTAGAATCGGGAGAGACTCGTCATGAATGTCCAACTAAAGTACGCCAGTAGCGAGTCGTTAGACCCGGGCCAGGCCGTCGCCGAGTTTGCCAACAAGCTCGGTCATGAAGGCATCGATACCGTCATTTTCTTCTGTTCTCCAAACTACGACCTGGACATCCTGGGGCGGGAGTTGAAGAACGCATTTTCCTGCCCTTGCATTGGTTGCACCTCTTCGGGCCAGATTGGCACCGAAGGCTTTCAATACTCCGGGCTGTTGGGCCTTGGATTGGGCAAAAACTTTCGTACCCACTCCTTCATGATTCAACCATTGATCGACTATAGCGCGGCAGTGGCCGACATCGCCGAGGCTATTCGCCGCGATACCGAGGCAAGGCCAAATCTACAGCGCTTCGGTCTACTGCTGATAGACGGCCTCTCTATGGCCGAAGAGCGCCTGGCTGCGAATCTCTACCAACAGATCGGCAACGTTCCAATCATTGGCGGTTCCGCCGGCGATGACCTGCGTTTCGAGAAAACCCACGTCTACGATGGACATGGACGATTCGTTTCCGACGCAGCAATATTCGCCGTCATCGAGACCGATGCGCCCATCGCCACCTTCAAAGTCCAGCATTTCGAACCCAGTGAAGTGGAGTTAGTCATCACCGAAGCCGATCCGGAAAAGCGGCTCATCCTGGAAATAAACGGTGAGCCTGCCGCTCAGGTTTACGCAGAGGCTCTGGGTCTCACGGTGCACGAATTGACGCCGACGGTATTCTCCCGCCACCCGCTGGTGCTCTCCTTCGGTGACGAACCCTACGTCCGCTCCATCCAGAAATGGAACGACGACCTCTCTCTCACCTGCTACTGCGCCATAGAGGAAGGGCTGATCGTCGCCATCGGCAAAGCGGAGGATCCGATCCAAACCTTTAAACAGGCTTTCGTCAAAGTCCGAGAAACGATTCCGAACCCCGTAGTCATCATCGGCTGCGATTGCATTCTGCGCCGTCTCCAGTTCGAACAAGAGGGGCTCGAAGAGCAGATTGGCAACGTGATGACACAAAACCGGGTCGTGGGTTTCTCCACCTATGGCGAGCAGTTCAACGGATTGCACGTGAACCAAACCTTTACGGGCGTCGCTATTGGAGGGCAACACAGTGACTGAAATGTCCGCCGCCGACTATGAGCGCAAACTCGCTGCCCGGGATAAAACCATCGATGTACTCAAGCGCCGCATCGCGCAAGAAGCCAGACACAGCCACGCTACGCCTTTTGCCATCCTGGAACAGAACGTGGGGCTGGAGAAGGTGGTCGCCCGCAAGACCCTTGAGTTGGAAAACGAACGGCATGAGTTGGAAAAAGCCCTGACCGAGTTGCGTTTCACCCAAGCTCAGTTGCTGCAGGCGCAGAAGATGGAATCCATTGGACAGCTCGCCGCCGGCATCGCCCACGAGATCAACACGCCGACTCAGTATGTCTCCGACAATGTGGGATTTGTTAAAACCGCTGCCGCCTCTCTGCTAAGCCTGCTGGACTCCGCCCTCGCGCTGGCAGAGGCCGCACGGGGAAAAATGGCCGAAGAACCTATCGTGGCGGAATTCGACGCGGCCCTCAAGCGCGTGAAAGTGGAGTTCTTACGCCGCCAGATCCCAAGCGCATTAGATGAATCGCTGGAGGGCCTGGGCCATATCGCCAAGATTGTGTCCGCCATGAAGGAATTCTCCCATCCCTCACAAAACGAGAAAGCGCTGGTGGATGTGCGCGAAATCATCAACACCACGGCAACCGTCGCCCGCAACGAATGGAAATACGTAGCGGAACTGGAGACCCATTTCGAGGATGAGTTGCCGCAATTGCCGTGTTTGCGCGATATGATCGGTCAGGCCATTCTCAACCTGGTGGTGAACGCCGCCCATGCCATCGCAGACACCATTAAGGAAGGCATCAAAGAAAAAGGCCTTATCATCATCTCCGCGGCACGGGACGGCGAGCATATGGAGATCAGGATCAAAGACGACGGAAGCGGCATCCCCGCGAGGATTCGCGACCGTATTTTCGATCCGTTTTTCACGACCAAAGCCGTAGGTAAAGGCACGGGGCAAGGTCTCGCCATTGTCTATTCGACCGTGGTGGACAAACATTGCGGGCAGATCCGTTGCGAATCGGAAGAAGGTGTGGGTACGACATTCATCCTGCGCTTACCGCTTCACTGCCATAAAGAGGAATGCCCCGCATGCAAGTGATGTTCGTCGATGACGAAAGCCGGGTGCTTTCCGGCATTGAGCGGGCACTCATGATGCAGGACACCGGATGGGAATACCGCTTCGCCAGTAGCGGTCAGGAAGCACTGGCTATGCTGGAGGAAAAACCGGCCGACGTAGTGGTGTCCGACATGCGTATGCCCTTTATGGATGGCGCTGAATTACTGGCGCAGGTACGCAACCGCTGGCCTGGCACCATACGTATTATTCTGTCCGGCTACTCTGAGCCCGCGGCTACCTTGCGCATGTTGGACGTGGCTCACCGGTTTGTCTCTAAACCCTGCGACAGCACGGTACTGCTGACTATGATAGAAAGCGCACTGACCCTGCGCGACATGTTCCGGAACCCGGCCGTGATCGAGATAGTCGGCGGCGTCAACCGGTTGCCCGCCGCCCCCAAAGTGTTCACCGCAGTATGCCGCCTCCTTAACGATCCCGGCAGCGATACCCGACACATCGCCGAACTTCTGGGCAGTGACCCGGCGCTGAGCGCCAAGATTATGCAGCTTGCGAATTCGACCTATTTCGCCAGAGGTGGTCACATCAACGATATAGGAAACGCCATTACCCATTTGGGTCTGGATCAGGTGAGACAGCTCGTCCTGGCTTCTCAAGTCTTTGCTGACGCGAAGACAGACCATTGTGTGGAACGGTTACAGCGAAACGCCCTGCTCGCCGCCACTCTAGCCGCCCGTATTTCCAGCCACCAGGGGTTGGAGCCGACTGCCGCCCTGCTCGCCAACATTGCATGGCTCATCCCCGAACTGAGGGAATCTGACGGCAAGGCCTTCACAGCGCTCGACAACGTCCCCATGCTCGCCGCAGTGGGCGCGTATCTGCTGGCCTTGTGGGGATTACCCATGGATATCGTGGAAGCAGTGGCATGTCATGTGCGACCTTCCCATTCTGCCGAAAAAGTCTTCGGCACGATCGGCATCGTTCATGTCGCGGTCACCCTCGTCAATAACGGCGTCCTCGATCTGGACTATCTCGAACAAACCGGCGTACTGAACAAACTGCCCCAGTGGCAGGAGATGCTCGCCCACATACAGGAAACTCGCGATGACTGAAACTGCCTTGCCCCGCGTATTGTGCGTAGATGACGAATCCAATGTACTTGCCGCAATGGAGCGTAACCTGTTTGGCGAATTCGACGTTGTGGTGGCTCCTAGCGGGGAAGCCGGCCTGGATGCCATTCGCTGGGGCAAACGTTTTGCCGTGATTATGTCCGACATGCGTATGCCCAACATGGATGGCGCCACCTTCCTCGCCAAAGCCCGCGAACTCTCCCCCGACAGCGTGCGTATCCTGCTTACCGGTCAGGCTGACGTGGAATCCTCCATCGCCGCCATCAACAAGGGAGCCATCTTCCGTTACCTCTGCAAACCGTGTCCGAAAGAAGATCTGGTTTCGGCACTTAATGACGCCGTCAGCCAGTACCGTCTCATTTGTGCAGAAAAGGAATTGCTGGCAACCACCCTCACCGCTTCGGTCAAAACGCTGACTGAAGTACTCGCCATGGTCGCACCGTGGGCTTTTCAACGGGCGGCGTTTGCCCAGTCCTGTGTCCACCATGCGCTGACCAAGCTAGAATGGCCTGATGGGTGGATATACACCATCGCCGCGTCCTTGAGCCAAATCGGCTGCGTCGGCATTCCCGCCGATATCGTCCAAGCCGATGCGGCCCAGCGCGAACTCACCGAGGGAGAGAAAAAACTCCTCAAGGAACACCCAGATGTCGCCGCGCGATTGGTGGCACACATCCCCCGCCTCGAGCTGGTGGCCGAGATCATCCGCCACCAGGACAAGATTGCCCCGTCCAGCGCCCCCACCGAGGTTATCCGCGGTTCACACCTCTTGCGCGGCGCCCTCGAACTCGAGCGCCACGCATCGCGGGGACAGGCACTGGAACATCCAGGGGAAATCCTGCGTGCGTTACGACCGCCGATCCCTGAGTACATTATCAAAACCCTGACTGATTTCCGCACCAACACAGCCGGTGTCCGCACTGTGCGCATTTGCGAATTGAAGCCTGGCTGGGTGATAGATGAAGACATACGCACCACCAACGACTTAATGGTACTTACCAAAGGTCATGAACTCACCGATACCGCTATCTCTGCACTTCAACGCCTCCTTGCCGCCAACGCCGTCAAAGAACCGATCCGGGTACGTGGACTTCCGGATACCCCGGCATCATCGTGACATTTAACAGACCTGACGGTGGTGATTCAGTAACAGGACGAATAGGCTTCAAGCAATGCCGCAGCCGATACTGCCCAATGGTGAGGGTGAGGGTGAGGGTGAGGGTGAGATAGTGTGAACCGGCTTAACGCGCCATAAAGCCCCCCCTGACGGTACAGGAGGGGTTAAGCGCTGAATAAAAATGATGGTACTACGTTAGTAGTAGATCACTCCCACTCGATCGTCGCCGGTGGCTTACCCGATACGTCGTACACCACGCGAGAGATACCGTCCACTTCGTTGATGATGCGGTTGGACACACGGCCAAGGAAATCATACGGCAGGTGCGCCCAGTGCGCGGTCATGAAGTCGATAGTTTCGACCGCACGCAGCGAGACGACCCAATCATATTTACGGCCATCGCCCATGACGCCGACGGAACGTACCGGCAGGAATACGGTGAACGCCTGGCTGACCTTATCGTACAGCTCAGCCTTGTGCAGTTCTTCAATGAAGATGGCATCGGCGCGACGCAGCAGGTCGCAATACTCTTTCTTCACCTCACCCAGCACTCGCACGCCAAGCCCCGGCCCCGGGAACGGATGACGGTACAGCATGTTGTACGGCAGGCCCAGTTCCAGACCTATTTTGCGCACTTCATCTTTGAACAGCTCTTTCAGCGGCTCAACCAGCCCCAGCGCCATGTCGTCCGGCAAACCACCGACGTTGTGGTGCGATTTGATGACATGCGCCTTGCCGGTGGCGGAAGCGGCGGACTCGATCACATCCGGATAGATGGTGCCTTGCGCCAGCCATTTCACGTCAGTCAACTTGCCCGCTTCTTCATCAAACACGTCAACGAATACCCGGCCGATGGTTTTGCGTTTGGCTTCCGGGTCGGCAATACCGGCCAGCGCCGACAGGAAACGCTCTTCCGCCGGGACATGGACAATGTTCAGACCGAACTGATCGCCGAACATCTCCATCACCTGCTCGGCTTCGTTCAAACGCAACAGGCCGTTATCGACAAACACGCAAGTCAGGCGATCGCCAATCGCACGGTGCAACAATAACGCGGTGACGGATGAATCAACACCGCCGGACAGACCAAGGATCACTTTGTCTGCGCCCACCTGCTCACGGATACGGGCAATCGCGTCATCGATGATTTTGGCCGGGGTCCACAGCGCTTCACACTGGCAGATATCACGGACAAAACGCTCTAACATCCGCTGACCCTGACGGGTATGGGTGACTTCCGGATGGAACTGTACGCCGTAGAAGCGTTTTTCTTCATTAGCCATGATGGCATACGGGCAGGTGTCGGTGCTGGCGACGGTAACAAAATCAGCCGGAATAGCGGTGACTTTATCGCCGTGGCTCATCCACACATCCAACAGCGGTGCGCCGCTGGCGCTGACTTCATCCTGAATGTCGCGAATCAGCGCGCTTGGTGTTTTGATTTCCACCTGCGCATACCCGAATTCACGCTCACTGGAACCTTCAACCTGACCGCCCAGTTGCATCGCCATGGTCTGCATGCCGTAACATACGCCCAGTACCGGCACGCCGGCCTGGAAAACATATTCCGGCGCACGCGGACTATTGAACTCGGTCGTACTTTCCGGGCCGCCGGAAAGGATGATGCCGTTCGGGTTAAATTCGCGGATCTGCGCTTCGGTCACATCCCACGCCCACAGTTCACAGTACACCCCCAGCTCACGCACCCGGCGTGCTACCAGTTGCGTGTATTGCGAACCGAAATCAAGAATAAGAATGCGGTGTTGATGAATGTTTTCTGTCATGAGAGGCGTATTCCACTACGGATTGAAGCGAAAGAAAAATTGAACCCGGCAAGTTTACCGGGTTCGGTGACATAAATCAGCCTGCCGTTACCCTTAGCCCATGCGGTAATTCGGCGACTCTTTGGTAATGGTGACGTCGTGTACGTGGCTTTCCTGAATACCCGCGCCGCTGATGCGAACAAATTCCGCTTTGGTGCGCAACGCTTCAATGGTCGGGCAACCGGTCAAGCCCATGCAGGAGCGCAACCCCCCCCATCTGCTGGTGCACGATCTCTTTCAGACGGCCCTTATAAGCCACGCGGCCTTCGATGCCTTCCGGCACCAGTTTGTCCGCCGCGTTATCAGACTGGAAGTAACGATCGGACGAGCCTTTGGACATCGCGCCCAGCGACCCCATGCCGCGATAGGACTTGAACGCCCGGCCCTGATACAGTTCGATCTCTCCCGGAGATTCTTCGGTACCCGCCAACATCGAACCGACCATGACGCAGGAAGCTCCCGCCGCCAGTGCTTTGGCGATGTCGCCGGAGAAACGGATGCCGCCGTCGGCGATCACCGGAATTCCGGTACCTTCGAGTGCTTCGACCGCATCGGAAATCGCCGTAATCTGCGGTACGCCCACGCCGGTTACGATGCGAGTCGTACAGATTGAGCCAGGGCCGATACCGACTTTCACCGCACTCACGCCGGCTTCGGCCAACGCGCGCGCGCCAGCGCCGGTCGCCACGTTACCGCCGATGATTTGCAAATCCGGGTATTTGGCGCGAGTTTCACGGATGCGCTGCAACACGCCTTCGGAATGACCGTGAGAAGAGTCGATCAGCAACACATCGACGCCGGCCGCCACCAGCGCGTCGATACGCTCTTCATTGCCCGCACCGGCGCCCACCGCCGCCCCCACACGCAGACGCCCATGTTCGTCTTTACAAGCATTCGGCTTACGTTCGGCTTTCTGGAAATCTTTAACGGTGATCATGCCAACCAAATGAAACTGGCCGTCGACCACCAACGCTTTTTCGATGCGGCGCTCATGCATTTTTTGCAGCACCACCTCACGGGCCTCACCTTCTTTTACCGTCACCAGACGCTCTTTCGGCGTCATGACGGCACTGACAGGGCGATCCAGATCGGTAACAAAACGCACATCACGACCGGTGATAATCCCCACCAGCTCATTGTGTTCAGTCACTACCGGATAACCGGCAAACCCATTACGTTCGGTCAGTTCCCTGACCTGGCGCAGCGTCGTTTCCGGCGTGACGGTTTGGGGATCGACCACGACGCCGCTTTCATGGCGTTTTACCCGGCTGACTTCTTCCGCCTGGCGCTCGATGGGCATATTTTTGTGAATGAAGCCAATACCGCCTTCCTGAGCCAGCGCGATCGCCAGATCGGACTCAGTGACTGTATCCATAGCAGCGGACAACATAGGGACATTCAGGCGAATACGCTGAGTCAATTGTGTGCTCAGATCAGCAGTATTAGGCAGAACAGTAGAATGGGCAGGAACAAGAAGGACGTCGTCGAAGGTCAATGCTTCTTTAGCGATACGTAACATGGGCAATATCTCACCAAAATTTTGGTTGGGGGTTAGATAAAATATTGCCGTGGAATTATACAGGCCGAAATCGATTGCCTCCAGCACTATTTTATAAAAATGCTTGCGAACCTCCTTACGACTAGTAGTATTGACAGATTAACCTTCATTTAAATTTTTGATCTAGCTCACAATGTCTCAACTTCCCTTGTCCGCTATTTTTACTGTCAGCCGTCTGAATCAAACGGTAAAACAGCTGCTGGAAAGCGAAATGGGCCTGATCTGGCTTTCCGGCGAAATATCCAACTTCTCCCAACCGGCTTCTGGACACTGGTATTTCACCCTGAAAGATGAACGCGCTCAGGTGCGCTGCGCCATGTTCCGCACCAGCAACCGTCGGGTGGTTTTTCGACCACAGAATGGTCAGCAAGTGTTGATCCGCGCCAGCGTAACGCTTTACGAACCCCGGGGGGATTATCAGCTGCTGGCGGACAGTATGCATCCGGCGGGTGATGGCCTACTGCAACAGCAGTTTGAACACTTGAAGCAACGGTTGTCCGCCGAAGGGCTGTTTGATCAACAACATAAACAACCTTTACCCAAACCGGCGTACCGAATCGGTGTCATCACCTCCGCCAGCGGTGCAGCCCTGCATGATATTTTGCAGGTTTTGCAGCGACGCGATCCCTCGCTGCCAGTGGTGGTTTACCCTACGGCAGTACAGGGGGTTGAAGCGCCATTGCAGATTGTCCGCGCCATTGAATTGGCCAACCAACGGCAGGAGTGCGACGTTTTGATCGTTGGCCGTGGCGGCGGTTCACTGGAAGATCTATGGAGCTTTAACGACGAGCGTGTCGCCCGCGCCATCTTCGCCAGCAACATCCCGATCGTCAGTGCTGTCGGGCACGAAATTGACGTCACCATTGCCGATTTTGTCGCCGATCTGCGCGCCCCAACGCCGTCCGCCGCAGCAGAACTGGTCAGTCGCGACCAGACGGAATTGCTGCGCAGGCTGCAGACTCAGCGCCAACGGCTCGATATGGCGATGGATTACTACCTTGCCCAATGCCAACAGCGTTTTTCCCGATTGCATCACCGCCTGCAACAGCAACACCCCCAGTTGCGCCTGGCCCGCCAGCAAACACAGCTAATCCGCCTGAGCCAACGGTTGGATGAAGCAATGCAACAACAGCTACGCCAGACGCAGCGCCGTCAGGAACGCGCCTTTCAGCGTCTGATGCAACAACAACCACAACCGCGATTACATCGCGCCCACCAGCAACTACAACAACTTCGTTATCGGTTGCAATCTCTGTTGGAAAAACAATTAGGCCAGCAGAAACAGCGTTTTGGCGAATTATGTTCCCATCTGGAAGCGGTCAGCCCGCTGGCAACGCTGGCTCGTGGTTATAGCGTGACAACAGCGGCTGACGGCCAAGTCTTGACCCAAACTCGACAGGCCAGTCTCGGCGATACGTTGAAAACCCGCTTACAGGATGGGTGGGTTGAAAGCCGGATAACCGACGTGCAGGCGTTATCTTCCAGCATTGCGCCAAAACGCCGTTCCAAAACACGAAAAACGACTGACTGAAATACGCCGAAACATCGTGACAGTCCGGCTACAGGCAAGGCCTGATAAGGGACAGCGCTAATTATTCTGTCTATACTTACTACCTAAGCGAAGTAATAGACCCCTGTCGATAATCTGTTACGAGCCATACTTAGTCATGCATAAGGAGATCACGAATGAAGTCTGTCCGTAGCATCATTCCGCCCTACATACTGCACCGGATTATCAACAATGGTTCTGACGAACAGCGCTATTGCGCCCAGCGGACTCTGATGCACGTTCAGTCACTGATGGTCGAGCCAGCGACGCCATATCCTGATCACGAAGAACGTTTGGGCGGTAAGCCTCAGCGCACAATCCTCAATGCCGGCAATCAGAGCCTGCAACCACCGATCGGCACATTAATCCGTGCGGAAGGGCAATCCGGCAACGGTGATATTGCCGTCGAAGAGGCTTATAGCCATCTTGGTGCTACCTATGACTTCTTTTGGCAAGTTTTTGGACGAAATTCATTGGATAACAAAGGATTGGCATTAAAAGGAATCGTTCATTACGGCAAAAACTACCAAAACGCATTCTGGGATGGGCGCCAGATGGTGTTTGGTGACGGCGACGGCGAGATCTTCAATCGCTTTACCATCGCTGTGGATATCGTCGGCCATGAACTGGTGCACGGGCTTATAGACCATGAAACCAGTCTGATTTACTCCCGTCAGTCAGGGGCGTTGAATGAATCACTGTCTGATATTTTCGGATCGATGATCAAACAGTTCCAATTGAAACAAACCGTGCAACAGGCCGACTGGATCATTGGCGCCGGTTTGTTTACCGAGGATATCGACGGCAAGGGGCTACGTTCGTTGGCCCGCCCGGGAACTGCCTATGACGACCTGCTGATCGGTACGGATCCACAACCCGCCCACATGCGCGATTTCGTCAACACTCGTGAAGATAACGGCGGCGTACACCTTAACGCCGGTATTCCCAATCGGGCTTTCTATCTGGTGGCGATGGCGCTCGGCGGGCATTCCTGGGAAAAGGCGGGACAAATCTGGTATGCCGCCATGTGCGACAGCAACCTGCCTGCCAATGCGGATTTTTCCATTTTCGCCAGGCTAACCGTCGAACACGCCGAGCAGTTATTCAACAAAGTGGTGGCTGATATCGTATTGCAAGCCTGGCATCAGGTCGGCGTTGACACCGGTATCCTGAACGAACACGACTATTACGACAAACTTGAAAAGCAGTAACCACCGCTCGTCGGTAGGTGCGCCAGCCGATCACACGCTGGCGCCTGTTACTGTTCTACGCTATTCACTCCGACGGCACTGGCTGATAACAAAAAATAACGCGGGAGCGGGATATCAGCCCATGACCATGCTGACAGAGATAACTGTCTGCCCCACAGGCTTTTAGTCTCTGCAGCAGTAACCGGCACTCCGGACACAACGCCAGGCGCTCAAACGACCGCTCGCAGGAAACGCAATAGAACCGCTCTGCGTTACGCCACTGCATGGATTGCCGACACTCTGGGCAATATGCCTCCATATCACGACTCCGCTTTTCGTCATACCGAATAAACGCCGAACCTGTTGCAATACCGACGCGCACGGCATAAAAAAACATCCGATACGTTTTCGGCAACACGCCATGCAGACCATAGGGATGTAGTTCATAAAAAACGGGGTGGTAGCACCAACCCCGGTCTGTCTTATTTGCCTTTCTTGATGTGTTGAATCAGGCGTTTACGTTTTCGCTGCTGGCTGGCTGTTAGCGTATTGCGCTTGCCGGCATAGGGGTTTTCCCCTTCCTTGAATTGAATACGGATAGGCGTTCCCATCACATCAAGCGAACGACGGTAATAATTCATCAGGTAACGCTTGTAAGAATCCGGCAAGTCCTTCACCTGATTGCCGTGGATCACCACAATCGGTGGGTTGTAACCACCGGCATGAGCGTACTTCAGCTTCACCCGACGCCCACGCACCAACGGCGGCTGATGATCATCCACCGCCATTTGCATAATGCGGGTCAGCATTGCTGTACCTACGCGGCGGGTAGAGCATTCATAGGCTTCATCTACCGATTCGAACAGATTACCGACACCGCTGCCATGCAAGGCTGAAATGAAATGGATACGGGCAAAATCAATGAAACCCAGCCGCAGATCCAGCGTTTCCTTAACCTGCTCTTTGATCTCCTGCGACAAGCCGTCCCACTTGTTCACCACAATCACCAACGAACGACCGGAATTGAGGATGAAACCCAGCAGCGACAGATCCTGATCCGAGATCCCCTCGCGGGCATCGATCACCAGCAGCACGACATTGGCATCTTCAATAGCCTGCAATGTTTTGATAACCGAGAACTTTTCCACTGCATCGGTAATCTTGCCGCGTTTACGCACCCCGGCGGTGTCGATCAGGATGTATTCCCGCTCATCGCGCTCCATCGGGATATAAATGCTATCGCGTGTCGTACCGGGCATGTCATAAACCACCACACGATCCTCGCCAAGGATACGGTTGGTCAGCGTGGATTTGCCCACATTCGGACGTCCGACAATCGCCAATTTAATCGGCTGATCGGCGGGCACTGGGAATGCGTCTTCCTCTTCGGATTCCCCCTCTTCTTCGCCGAGTTGCTCCGCCCAGTAGGCCGCATTCTCTTCTTCTTCAGTCAGTTCGCGTTCAGGTTCCCCCGCATCGACAAACGGCAGCAGCGCACTTTCCAGCAGCGACGTTACCCCACGGCCATGCGAAGCCGCGATCGGATAGACGTCACCAAATCCTAATGAATAGAAATCGGCAATCCCGGTATCGATATCAATACCGTCAACTTTATTGGCGACCAGAAATGTCGCTTTCTCGCGCGTGCGTAAATGCTGGGCAATGGCGTGATCGGCAGGCATCAGACCATCGCGCGCATCGACCAAAAACAGCACAATATCAGCTTCTTCAATCGCTTGTAGAGATTGCTCGGCCATACGTGTCTCCACGCCGTCTTCACTCCCATCAATACCGCCGGTATCGATGATAATGAACTCGTGGCCCTCCACTTCGGCACGACCATACTTGCGGTCACGTGTCAGCCCTGGGAAATCCGCCACTAATGCATCCCGGGTACGAGTCAAGCGGTTAAATAGTGTGGATTTCCCCACATTCGGGCGCCCGACCAGCGCGACGACAGGTATCATTCTTACAACCTCATTGCTTATATTTCAGTTTGTTACAGCAAATTTTCGTTGCTGATGATAAAAGACGAAACGGCCCCTGATACCATCAGGAGCCGTTAAACGGGCGCAAATCACTTATACGCCAAGATCAGCGAGTGAATGCGTAAACCTCACCGCTTTTGGACTGAACCACCAGTTTATCGCTGGCGACAATCGGCTTACTCTGCAGACCGGAACTGTCCACTTTCTGCTGTGCGACAAAACGACCATCGGTGGTATCAATCCAGTGGAGATACCCTTCCGCATCGCCGACCACCAGATAGCCGTTATACAACGCAGGCGCCGTCAGATTGCGGTGCAACAGATCACCCTGTTTCCAGACCACCACGCCGCCGCTGGTATTGAGTGCAACCACGCGATCATCCTGATCCACCAGATAAATGCGGGAACCGTCCACAATAAAATCATTTACTGAACCCATTTCGCGCTTCCAGGTCACTTGACCGGAACGCAGATCGAGCGCAGTCATATTGCCGTTGTAACCCAGCGCGTATACCACATCGCCAGCCACTACCGGCGTAGTATCCACATCATTCAGACGAGATATTTCCGTCGCGCCGCCCGGCTGGGAGATACGTTGTTGCCAAATCATCTGCCCCTGATTGATCATCACCGCGCTGACCCGACCGTTGTCGCCACCGACAATCGCCGCGCCAAAAGCGGCAACCGGAGAAGACTCGCCGCGTAACGACAACGACGGCATATCCAGATTCGCCGTCCACTTGATAGTGCCATCCGTTTCACTCAACGCTTGCAGCATGCCGTTGCTGGTATGGATCAACACCACACCATCGCTGACCACCGGACGGGACAGCACTTCCCCCGCAACCTTGGTCTGCCATACCTGAGAGCCATCATCCGCATTCAAAGCAAAGATCTGAGCGCGTTCACTACCGACATAAACATGGTTGCCGGAAACAGAGACGCCGCCGGACAACAATGCCGAACGGTTGCTCGCCAATAGCCCGGTTTTTTCTGACAGATCGGCGCGCCATTTTTCTTCGCCGCTATTGAGATCCATGGCTTTTACCGTGCCGCGACGATCGGCCGCATAAACACGGTTGTCCTGCCAGGCTGGGCGGAGATTCGAATAGAATTCACCGGTACCGTTTCCAACTGAACGGCTCCAGACCTTGGTAGGCGTGAACTGACTGGTCACTTGCGGCAACGGAGACATTTTGACTACGTCTTCTTCGTTATCAAACAGGGAACAGCCGCTCAGCAGCATCACAGAAACCAGCCCGACCAAAAGTGTTTTACGCAATTGCATGGAGTCCCTCTTAGCTGGACAGGTTATTCAGTTTCATACGCAATATGGATTGCAGCCCCTGCGGCGGATTAGAGGCAATGCCCTGATTATAGGCATCGCGCGCGCCCTGAGTATCACCCTTGCTGACCAGCGCATCGCCGCGGACATCCGCCGCCATGGCGAGCCAGCCGGCGGATTTAACCGCATCCAGCGTTTTCAGAGCATCATCCGCCTTTTTCTGCTGCAACAAGACGCGAGCCAAACGCAGATTCACAATCGTCTGCAAGTCAGCATCTTTGGTCTGGCTCAACGCCTGACGCAGTTGCTGTTCAGCTTTAGGAAAATCATTCTGATCGGCATACTGGCGCGCCAAAGACAGCGATGCCAGCGCGCTATAACTGCC
Organism: Musicola paradisiaca NCPPB 2511; assembly: GCF_000400505.1. Lineage (NCBI taxonomy): Bacteria > Pseudomonadati > Pseudomonadota > Gammaproteobacteria > Enterobacterales > Pectobacteriaceae > Musicola > Musicola paradisiaca. Next base: position 3,174,183 of record NZ_CM001857.1, read on the forward strand.
ATGCTCTTCTGCAGCGAATTGTTGAATTCCGGCAATACCTTCCGGCTTGCCCGCAGCCGCAGTCAGCGTATCCATCGCCTGCTGATAGGCCATGGAAGAAGCCATTGCCGTACTTTCCTGATGGTTTTGCCAGAAACGCCACCCCACCAGAGCGCCGACGCCCAGCACGACGCCAACCGCCAGAGCCTTGCCATTCTCGACAAGGAACCGGCGAACTGCATCAATCTGTTCACTTTCAGTGGTATAGACTTCCACGCTGCCCTTCTCCTCACTCCAGTAATGCAGCCAGACGTGCAACGACATCCGACTGTGCCAGGGCTTCCTGTTCACCACTGGTCAGATTCTTCACCACCACTTGCCCGGCGGCGACCTCATTTTCACCCAGCACCAGCGCCACCCGGGCACCGCTCTTATCCGCACGGGCAAATTGTTTTTTGAAATTACCACCGCCGTAGTTGGTCATCAATTTCAGCCAGGGCAGAGCATCGCGCAATTCTTCCGCCAGCCGAATGGCCGCCTGCTGCGTTCCTGCTCCCGAAGAGATCAGATACGCATCAACGCCTGACTGCACGGTGAATGCAGGATTGATGGTCTGCACCAATAGCACCAGACGCTCCATGCCCATCGCAAAGCCTACCGCCGGCGTAGCAGCGCCACCCAGTTGCTCCACCATGCCGTCGTAACGACCACCACCGCACACCGTCCCCTGGGAACCCAGGCTAGACGTCACCCATTCGAAAACGGTGCGGTTGTAATAGTCCAACCCACGCACCAGACGCGGATTAATCGTATATGTGATGCCAGACTGCGTTAAAAGTTCACATAAGCCATTGAAATGTTCTCTGGATTCCTCATCCAAATAATCGACCATCACCGGCGCGCCATCGAGCAAAGCCTGCACTTGCGGGTTTTTGGAATCCAACACCCGCAGCGGATTGGTATACATACGGCGCAGACAGTCCTCGTCCAACTGCTCCTTGTGTTGTTCAAGGAACGCAATCAGCGCATCACGATAGCGAGCCCTCGCTTCCAAAGAACCAATGGAGTTGAGCTCCAGACTGACATGCTGGTCGATACCCAGCACTCGCCACCAGCGGGCAGTCAGCAGGATGAGTTCCGCATCAATATCCGGGCCTTTCAGGCCGAACACTTCACAGCCCATCTGATGAAACTGGCGATACCGCCCTTTCTGCGGACGTTCATAACGGAACATGGGGCCGAGATACCACAGACGCTGTTCCTGATTGTACAAAATCCCGTGTTCAATCCCGGCGCGAACGCACCCCGCGGTTCCCTCTGGGCGCAGGGTTAGACTCTCGTCATTGCGATCGTCAAAGGTGTACATCTCTTTTTCCACCACATCGGTCACTTCGCCGATGGCACGTTTGAACAGCGGGGTCTGCTCGACGAGAGGAGTACGGATTTCACTATAGCCGTAGTTGCGGAGAACCTGTTTCAAACTATCTTCAATACGCTGCCACAACGCCGTATCGGCGGGCAGGTAGTCGTTCATACCGCGAATGGCCTGGATATTCTTTGCCACGTCAGTTCTCTATGCGTTTTTAAAATAGGTTCGATTATAGGAGGAACGGCGCAATCGCTTCAACGTTATGCCGCCTATAACGCCGGGTCTCACATCGGGAGCCGGTTCACACGCAGCTCCACCGCCGTTTATTTATCCACGACATTCACTTCGATGCGCTGTTTTTCATCCAGCATGGCGGCCTTCGCACGGATTTTAGCTTCCAGCTGCTCGATCATCTGCTCGTTATCAAAACGTTCTCTCTGGCGCACGCCGTCTTCGTAAAAGCCGCTTTTCCTGTTGCCGCCGGTCACGCCCAGCGTAGAGACCAGCGCTTCTCCCGGCCCATTCACTACACAGCCGATGATGGAAACATCCATCGGCGTGATAATGTCTTCCAGGCGCTGTTCCAGCGCGTTGACCGTACCAATCACGTCAAATTCCTGACGGGAGCAGGTTGGACAAGCAATGAAATTGATGCCGCGGGAACGGATACGAAGCGATTTAAGAATGTCGAACCCGACTTTTACTTCTTCAACCGGATCAGCCGCCAGAGAAACCCGCAGCGTATCGCCGATACCTTCCGACAACAACATACCGAGGCCGATCGCCGATTTCACCGCACCGCTGCGAGCGCCGCCCGCTTCGGTAATCCCGAGGTGTAAAGGCTGGTCAATACGGGAAGCCAATAAACGATAGGACTGTACCGCCAGAAAAACGTCCGACGCTTTTACACTGACTTTAAACGTATCGAAATTCAGGCGATCCAGAATGTCCACATGACGCATGGCGGACTCCAACAGCGCCTCAGGCGTCGGCTCGCCGTACTTTTCTTGCAAATCCTTTTCCAAAGAGCCGGCGTTTACGCCGATACGGATGGGAATATTTTTGTCGCGAGCGCAGTCCACCACAGAACGGATACGTTCTTCATTGCCGATATTGCCGGGGTTGATGCGCAGGCAATCAACGCCGTACTCCGCCACTTTCAGCGCAATGCGATAGTCAAAGTGGATGTCCGCCACCAGAGGCACATCGACCTGCTGTTTGATCAGTTTAAATGCTTCCGCCGCATCCATCGTGGGAACGGAAACACGGACGATATCAACGCCCACACGCTCCAGCGACCGGATCTGTTTAACCGTAGCCTCAACATCGGTGGTACGGGTATTGGTCATCGACTGCACGGCAATCGGCGCCCCATCACCGACAGGCACCTTACCGACGTAAATCCGCTTTGATTTGCGACGGACGATGGGTGCTGGGTTATGCATTACATCTTCTCCACATGACTCTGATAGCGCGGAATTACTGCTGTTCCGACAGCGTGATACGAGCAACCTGATGGCTTTTGACAAAACGACTCAGATCTACCGGCTTGCCCTGAAATTCAACCTGGACGGCACCTGGCGCGCCAATTTTCAAACGATAGGGCGGTTGACCTACCAGATTCAGTACCCCGCCGCTGCGCTGAACGCCGCTGAACAGTTTTTTGCCCGTCGCATCCACGACTTCCAGCCAGCAATCGGCAGAAAAACGCATGATGACGCTATTTGGCGCCGCCGCGTCCGTAGCCGTTGCCGTAGCTGGCGCAACTGCGGCCGGGCTGAGCAATGGTTGAACCGACGCTTGGCTGGGTGCGACAACTGCACGAGCGCTTGTGTCGCCTGCCGCCGGCTGAACGGGCATGCCGGCCGCTGCAACAGACGTCTCAGGTATACGACTGGCCGTATCACCAGCATTGTTATCTTCGGTATCTACCGGTTCAGGATCACTCGTACCATCAGTATCCTGCACCATTTTCCCGGACTGAGGCGCGTTGGCGTGCTCGACCATGGAGTTAATTTCACGCTGCTGAGCCTGATGGTTTTGCCACCACCAGGCGACCGTCAACCCGAGTACCCCTAACAGAATCAGCCAGGTGAACATCATCAACCAGCCATCACGCTTCTTGCGCGTCTTACCCAGTGCAGTACCGGGCATGGCCGCGACAGTCGAGGTTCGGCTAGGCACCACATGCTTTTCCAACATGGGCAACAATTCCTCTTCCGGAATATGCACCAGTTTGGCGTAAGAACGGATATAACCGCGAAGGAAAGTCGGCGCAAGGCCAGCAGGCGTGTTGTTGTCTTCGATTTCACGGACGGTGGTCAATTTGAGACACAGGCGCTCGGCAACAACCTGTTGAGTGAGCCCTAACTGCTCACGGGCCTGACGCAGACGTTCACCGGGAGTTACTGTGGTTGACGCAGTATTATCTTGAGTGGCTTCAGTATTCATTAGCTAAAAACTGCTGGTACTGTTTGGATTGTGGAAAACTTCGCGCCAGCAATGCGCCATAACGTTTTACCTCGTCATGATGATTCGCCAGCGCGGCGAAACGGATTTGCAGCCATAGACTTTCTTCGGTAGCCGAAAGCCCAGCCTGATAAACCTTCAAGAGCAGTAGCGCCTGCTCGTGTTGCCCGGCGTCGAGTCGGCTTTCCGCTTCAGCCAACAACCGGGTGCCTTTTGACGGATCACGCTTTAGCGCCTGGCCGAGCCACCTGCGGGCCTCATCAGGATGGCCGGCATTGAGGAAGCAGTATCCTGCATTCTCAGTCGCCTCAGCAACCTGATTGTAATCAGAAAGTTGCAATACAGCGACGAACTGCCTCTGCGCTTCAACATACTGCCCTAAACTACAGAGAAACGCACCGTAATTATTCAGGACGCTGCCATTCTCAGGCATCCGTTGCAGCAAGTGCCGATAACGCCGCTCTGCGGCCTGATTCTCGCCAATTCGCCGCTCGTAAAGCGCCATGCCCAGTTGAATTCGATAATCGTCCGGCGCGACCTGCTCCGCCTTCTGCAGATTATCCCGCGCCGCCGCCAGATTATTACGAGCCAGATACTCCATTCCGAGCTGGAGTCGCGTTTGTGACAGCGCCGTTGCGGCTGTCTGCGGCGGCGAATGGGTGCACCCCGCAAGCAACACGACAACAGCGGCCCACAGCCGCCCATATATCCCTTTCATCCCTGAACATTCCTTGTCTCACAGCCATCCTGGCTAAGCGTTAATCATCATACGCACCTGAACAAACCGGGTACGTTTCGCCGTTCATCAACGGCAGAACACAGCCCTGTATCATATGCCTCGTTCGCATATTTATCACCTGCCTGACCGGAGATTCAGGTAGTTATTGCATCGTTTTTAGATGCTTTTCACAGCGATCGTGCTTCCTTCGGCCATTTTTTTCTTCAGTGTGCGTTTGGTACGGTCAACGACCTCCCCCGCCAACTGCCCGCAGGCCGCATCAATATCGTCGCCGCGCGTCTTGCGTACAATGGTCGTGAAGCCATATTCCATCAGCACTTTGGAAAAACGATCGACACGGCTGTTGGAACTGCGGCCGTAAGGTGCGCCGGGGAACGGATTCCAGGGGATTAGGTTGATTTTGCAGGGTGTATCCTTCAGGCATTCGGCCAACTGATGGGCATGTTCCGTACCGTCATTGATATGATCCAGCATGACATACTCCACCGTCACACGCCCTTGATTCGCATTGGACTTATCCAGATAACGCCGAACTGCCGCCAGGAAGGTTTCAATATCATACTTCTTGTTGATCGGCATGATTTCATTACGGATTTCATCCGTCGGCGCATGCAGGGAAATCGCCAGCGCCACGTCGATCATGTCCCCTAACTTATCCAGCGCCGGCACCACGCCGGACGTGGACAGCGTGACGCGCCGCTTAGACAGGCCGAAACCAAAATCATCCAGCATGATTTCCATCGCCGGCACAACATTGGTCAAATTCAACAAAGGTTCGCCCATGCCCATCATGACCACGTTGGTGATAGGTCGCTGTCCAGTCACCTTGGCCGCGCCAATAATTTTTGCCGCGCGCCATACCTGACCGATGATTTCCGAAACACGCAGATTACGGTTGAACCCCTGTTGCGCGGTAGAACAGAATTTGCATTCCAACGCGCATCCAACCTGCGAAGAAACACACAACGTCGCACGATCGTCTTCCGGAATATAAACCGTCTCCACCCGCTGCCCGTCGACCAGAATAGCCCACTTGATGGTGCCATCGGACGAGCGCTGTTCGTCCACCACATCAGGCGCGCGAATTTCCGCAATCGCCTGCAATCGGGTACGCAGCGCCTTATTGATGTCGGTCATCTGGTTAAAATCGTCGCAACAGTAGTGATAGATCCACTTCATCACCTGATCGGCACGAAAGGGTTTTTCTCCCAACGCGGCGAAAAAGGCGCGCATCTGCTGACGATTGAGATCCAACAGGTTGATTTTTCCATCTGTTTTTTCATTAACGATGGCGGTTTCAGACGCCATGACGGCGGGGGATACGATGTGTTCAGACATAGTCACTCATGGCCTCGTTGCTACACGTTATGGCGCGAAAAGAAATGATATAAAAAAACGCCCCAGGCGAGCAGGCGCTCATCCGGGGCGCGGCATTGTACAAAGTTTAAAACAGCGATGCTACCGAAGCCGCATTTTTTCTCGGCGACGAAACATCGCTTAGCGGGTACGCGGACAAATCTCGTCGGCGCTGAAGAAATAGGCGATTTCACGCTCGGCGGACGCGACGGAATCCGAACCGTGAACGGCATTTTCAGTAAAACTGTCTGCGTAATCGGCGCGGAGCGTGCCAGCCAGTGCATTAGCGGGATTGGTCGCGCCCATAATATCGCGATGGCGCTGTACCGCGTTTTCCCCTTCCAGCACCTGTACCACCACAGGTCCGGAGGTCATAAAGGAAACCAAACCGTCGAAGAACGGTTTGCCCTGATGCTCGGCATAAAAACCTTCCGCCTGATCGCGTGTCAAATGCAGCATTTTAGCAGCGACAATCTTGAATCCGGCGCTCTCGAAACGTGCGTAAATGGCGCCGATGACATTCTTGGCTACGGCATTTGGTTTGATAATCGAAAAGGTACGTTCTACCGTCATATTGACCTCACCCAATAGTATTCAGATAACAACCGGTTAGATAATTATAATACCGGCAGCCCGGTTATAGCGGCGCAGATTATAGGATGGTGATTCAGCATTGCCTACCGCCATGTAACATTTATTTTAAAAAAACGTATAAATTTCTCGAACATCTGCCCGCGCCGTTTCTTTTCCTCAACCCTCCCGCCATGCAGAACACAGACCGGCTGATACCATGGTCTGGCAGGATAACGCCGTGCAGTTACGGTGCTTGTCGGCGTCGGTAAAATCACTGACAATACCCGCCATTGTTACTCAAAGCGCAATATCGCGCTTCGTCACGGTGGTGCCTGTGTCGTTCAGTCATCAGGGAATCCCAAAAAGAGTTCACAATCTACCGGGCCCTTGCTGTTCCGCTACCCGGCATTGCCCTTACGTGGGGGGATTTTATGTCTGCATCATCTTCATCGCTGTTTGTTTCCGCCGCCTGGCTCGCTGAACGACTCAATACCGACGATATCACTTTGATCGATGCACGAATGTTGCCTGTAGGAGCAACGAACCGGGACGTTACGGCTGAATACCGCGCCGAACACATTCCAGGGGCCGTTTTTTTTGATATCGAAGCACTGTCCGACTCAAACACGTCTCTGCCCCATATGATGCCGACGCCTGACGTCTTTGCGCAAGCGATGGCCCGGCTCGGGATCAGTGAACGGCAGCAATTAGTTATCTATGACTCAGGCAACTTGTTTTCTGCGCCGCGCGCATGGTGGATGCTGAAAACCTTTGGTGCGAAACATATCGTCATCCTCTCCGGTGGGTTAGCGGAATGGAAACATCAAGGCTATCCGCTAGAACAAGGCGATGTTACACGACCTTCCGTCACATTTAATGCCGTGCTGGATGCATCCGTTATCCGCCATCGTGATGATGTACTTGCCATTTGTCGCGACCGCTCCGAACAGATTATCGATGCCCGCTCCGCCCCCCGTTACCTTGGCGACGTCGACGAACCGCGTCCAGGCCTGCATCGCGGTCATATTCCCGGCAGTCTGAATGTCCCTTGGGATGCACTGGTCGCCAACGGCGCCATGAAACCGAACGCCGAGCTCGCCACCATTTTGCACAAAGCCGGGGTAGAATTCGGTCGGCCTATCGTCGCCAGTTGCGGTTCCGGCGTCACGGCGGCAGTTATCGTGTTGGCATTGACGCTACTGGACGTCCCTAACGTTTCGCTTTACGACGGTTCATGGAGTGAATGGGGCAGCCGTGATGATGTCCCTATCGCCGTCGGCGTCTGATCATTGGGCGAAATCATGACCTCAAAACGTCATCAGGCAGAGTGTGACGCATCTGAGACGGAAGGTCATCGCCAATCGGCATTCCCGTATTATGGCGATACCATCCACTATGTATGCTGCCGCTGCCGGTAACACTAGCGCCGGTGGAATATTCCTTTTCCGTCGGCGCATTCGCAACGGCCGTCAGGCGCTGTCCGCGTTTTTGAAATCACGCAGGAAACTGCCCCATTTCCGCTCATAAAAAGGCGTGGTGTGCCGAATCAAAAAATGGCTGACGCCGGGCTCGTCGTTATCCACCAGACAAATATCAACCGGATACGCCTCCGGCTGTGTATCCATCGCGACTGCCCCCGCAGACTGGATGATCGCCTCAATATCATCGCCGACGGCATCAAGCCCAATCAACCAATGCGGCGCTTCATCGCCCGTTTCCTTAATCTGAGCCAGGTAAGCACGGTGTACCTGATGATGCTGTTTAAACAACTGAGTCAGCGAATCAACCATCTGCGATGGCGCATGCTCCACAGCACTAATACTGATTTCACCTTCCCCATCAATAATATGCTGCTCAACCAGGCTGCCGCCCTCATCGGACAGCAGATGCGCAATTTCCTGTGGCAGAAACTCTTTGCCATACGGCAGCCTGGGATTCAGAAACAGAGTCGCGCCTTGCGTAATTTCAAACAACGTTCGGGCAGGCAATGCCAGAAACCCTTGTTCTTCCTTGACAACTTGCTGTAAAGCATCGAGTGACGAGAAAAATGGGATCGCAGAGTCGCCATCCGTCCGCTCCCAATGCTGAAGGTCAACATCCACGCCCGTTGCCAGAGAAGCGGCGTCCAGATCACCGCCTTCGCTGCGTCCCAAAACATACACAGTGGACTCCAGCAGAACGTTAAAAAATTCCGGCCGATACGCAGGCTCCGTCGCTGCGTTCATCAGCACATGTTCCAACCTGTTTTGTGGTAGAAATTCCATACATCTCCTCAGCGGTCATCGTCATTCTGTGTTTTTCTTTGGTCGCGCCGATGGCGTTTTGAACACATTGTGCTATATCTTTAAATGTGCCATAACGAAACAGGGAACGTGTGATTTTATCACCGTTCCCTGTTTCACTTATGTTGGCTTATCCCCGCAGGAACCCCCCCTGACTACGCTTATTCCGACTTACTCAACAGAAAATCAGCCAACGTGCGAACACCCAATCCGGTAGCGCCCGCCGACCACTGTTCAACCGCAGATTTACGATAAGTCGCGGAACAATCAATATGCAGCCACCCCTGCTGATAGCGCGTCACGAAATGTGATAGAAACGCCGCCGCTGAACTGGCGCCTGCGGTATGCGCGGCGCCAGCCACATTGTTCAGATCAGCGAAATTGGACGGTAAATGCTGGCGATGGAACTCTTCCAACGGCAAACGCCAGAACGCTTCACCTTCACGGCAAGCGCTTTCCTGCAATGCAGCCACCATATCGTCGTCAAAGCTGAACAGTGCATGATAGTCATTACCCAACGCAGTCTTCGCCGCACCGGTCAACGTAGCGCAATCGATGAGCCATTCAGGATTCTGATTTGATGCATCGATCAACCCATCCGCCAATACCAAACGGCCTTCCGCATCGGTATTCATCACTTCCACGCTCTTACCGTTGCGATACCGAATGATATCGCCCAGACGGAACGCATCGCCGCTGACCATGTTATCCGCGCAACACAGGTAGAGTTTTACGCGCTGTTTCAAACCGCGGGAAGCCGCCATCGCCAGCGCCCCCGTAACCAACGCCGCACCACCCATGTCGGATTTCATGGAGTCCATAAAACTGCTGCCTTTCAGGCTGTAACCACCGCTGTCGAAGGTAATCCCTTTGCCTACCAGGCAAGCAAGCACCGGCGCATCCGCCTTTCCGGTCGGATTATAATCCAACGCCAGCAGCACCGGCGGGCGTTCGGAACCACGGCCAACGGTATGCAGCCCCAGATACTGCTGCTCACGCAGGTCTTCGCCTTTGGTTATCCGGTAGGCGATGGCGTCGCCCGCTACCGCGCACATCAAGTCGACGGCGCGTGTAGCCAACTGTTCCGGCCCCAGATCTTCCGCCGGTAGATTGATGGTGTCCCGCACCCAATCGACAATCTGTAGACGGCGGTTCAGCTCTTGCCGCTGTTCCTCCGGCAGTTCAGCCCATTCGATCTGACGTTTGCCTTTGGGCCCGCGATACCCCTGCCAGAATGCCCAACTGTTCTCCAGATCCCAGCCTTCGCCAGATAATTTGACGTGTTTGATGCCCTGCCCGTCTATCTTGCGGGCTGCCTTTTGGATAATCATCAGCGGCTTATCACCGGACAGATGAATGGTAAAGCCCTGTTCATTAACAGTTAACGAAGCCTTATCTCCCCAACGGGCATCCGCAGGCTGTTGTGAAAGGCTGATCAGCATTGCCTCTGTTGTCATGTTCGTACTCCAAACGGGCAACTCTTTTGCCCATTATCAACTACTTGAAAAAGAAAAACGGGCTCCCCGCAGGCAGCCCGTCATAGCATTATCTATGCCGCTTCATCCAACCAGACCAGCAGAATGGCTTCCAGCATTTTTTCATTAGATGCCGCGGGTTCATCGTCGAAATCATCCAGTTCGCAAATCCAACGATGCAAATCCGTGAAACGTACCGTTTTAGGATCAACGTCAGGATAAAGATCGTACAACGCTTCGCCAATCTCACGGCTGTCCGTCCATTTCAATCCCATGACTCGCCCCTTAGTGCTCACGCGCATGGTTGATGGTGTAGCGAGGAATTTCTATCACCAAATCCTCATCCGCAATGCGAGCCTGACACCCCAGACGGCTTTCAGGCTCCAGCCCCCAGGCTTTATCCAGCATATCGTCTTCGTCCTCCGTACTTTCCACCAGAGAGTCGAATCCTTCACGGACAATACAATGGCAGGTCGTGCAGGCGCAGGATTTCTCGCAGGCATGTTCAATTTCTATGCCATTTCGCAGCGCCACATCCAGAATGGTTTCACCCGTTTGAGCTTCCAATACGGCGCCTTCCGGGCAAAGATCCTGATGTGGAAGAAAAACAATCTTTGGCATGGTTATACCTCGTCCACGGAATGACCGGCCAACGCGCGGCGAATGGATGCATCCATCCGTCGGGCGGCGAATTCCTGTGTTTGTTGATCCAATATTTTAATTGCAGATTCGATAGCCGCTGCATCCTCTCCTTGAGCCATCTGCTCAAGATGCCGGTAAGCCGTATCGATATCCGCTCGTTCTTGTTCGCTCAGCAATGCTGCGTCTGCAGCCAGCGCGCCATGAAGGCTTTCCAACACCCGAGCGGCTTCCACTTTTTGCTCCGCCAGCATACGGGCGGCGATATCGCCCTGTGCATTCAGCATGGAATCCTTGATCATCGTGGCAATCTCACCGTCGCTCAGACCGTAGGACGGCTTCACCTGGATGGACGCCTCAATGCCGGTAGATTTCTCCATTGCGGTTACGCTCAACAAACCGTCCGCATCCACCTGAAACGTCACACGAATATGCGCACCGCCGGCAGGCAACGGCGGGATGCCGCGCAGAGTAAAACGGCCCAACGAGCGGCAGTCCTGCACCAGCTCGCGCTCGCCCTGCAGGACATGAATCATCATCGCCGTCTGGCCGTCTTTGAACGTGGTGAACTCCTGCGCTCTGGCAACCGGGATCGTGGTATTGCGCGGGATGACTTTCTCTACCAGCCCCCCCATGGTTTCCAGCCCCAGCGATAGCGGGATGACGTCCAGCAGCAGCATTTCGCTGTCCGGCTTGTTGCCGACCAAAATATCAGCCTGTATGGCAGCGCCGATGGCGACGACTTTATCCGGATCGATCGACGTCAACGGCGTCCGGCCGAAGAACTCGCCAACCTGTTCGCGCACCAGCGGTACTCGCGTCGAGCCGCCGACCATGACAACTTCCTGCACGTCTTGCGCATCAATACCGGCATCCTTCAGGGTGCGGCGACACGCAAGTAATGTCCGTTTCACCAGGGATGTAATCAATTGGTTGAACTGTTCACGAGTAATTCGCCCCTGCCAACCGGAAACCGACACCTCAGCGAAATCCGCCGTACTCAAGGTAATTTTGGCTTGAATCGCCGCCTTCAGTAGCACCTGCTGCAGCGTATGATCGTCTCGTGCGGTAATACCGGCTTGCTCACGCAACCATTCGACCAACAAGTGATCGAAGTCATCGCCGCCAAGCGCGGAGTCGCCGCCGGTAGCCAGCACTTCAAAGACGCCACGGCTCAAGCGCAAAATAGAAATATCAAAAGTGCCGCCGCCCAGATCGTAAACCGCGATCACCCCTTCCTGACCCGAGTCCAACCCGTAAGCAATTGCCGCCGCGGTAGGCTCGTTCAACAACCGCAGCACATGCAACCCTGCCAGACGCGCCGCATCCTTGGTGCCCTGACGCTGTGCGTCATCAAAATACGCCGGCACAGTAATCACGACACCCTCTGTTTCGCCGCCAAGCGTTTCCTGCGCTCTGGCGGCCAGCGCAGTGAGAATATCGGCAGAAACCTGGATAGGATTGCGCGGGCCGGCCGCGGTCTGCAATACAGGCAAACCGTTTTCGCTGGCCTTGAATTGATAAGGTAAATGCGGATAACGCTGACGAATATCAGCCAGAGAACGCCCCATCAGGCGTTTTACCGAACTCACGGTATTCACCGGGTCGACAGCCGCCTGCTGCCTAGCGTCCCAACCTACCATGATGTGGTCGGCATGGTAGTGAACTACGGAGGGTAACAAATGACGCCCATCATGATCAGGCAAAGTTTGTGCTTCACCGCTACGTACAGTCGCCACCAGAGAATTGGTGGTACCAAGGTCGATCCCCACCGCCAGACGATGCTGATGGGGTGCCGCCGTCATCCCCGGTTCACTGATTTGTAATAAGGCCATATTGAGCTTCCATCAATAATCGGCGGGTAAAAAAGCTGGCGTTCCGATAACAACATGCCAGCACTTTCACCGGAATTAAATTCACCGCTCCAGCAATTGTTCTTCGAGTTGTTCAACCTGCTGCTGAAGCCTGTCAAAAAAGCGTAGTTTACGTACAGTATCCGCCGCGGCGTTCCAGGACTCCGCATCCAGTTCCCGACGCATCTGCTCGTCACGCTGGCGTATCATCGTTTTCAACCGATCCGCAAAAACGGTTAACACCCTGTCCGCATCGGATTGACGCGCGATCGCATCTAGCTCTTCACGCAACTCCAGTTGCTCCATAAGGAACGCGGTATCGTGCAGGGTGTGCTGCTCGTTTGTCAGGTCGAAACCGTGCAACGATAGCAGATACTCTGCACGCTTCAGCGGATGCTTCAGCGCCTGATAAGCGTTATTGATTGTCGCCGCTTGCTGCAGCGCCAGCATGCGATCACGCTCAGGGCTGGCGGCAAAACGATCTGGATGAAACTGCCGTTGCAGTTCCTGATAGCGGGAAGCAAGCAGGCTGCCATCCACATCATAGCGAATCGGCAGCCCGAACAACGTAAAGTAATCCATAGTGTACTCTGAGAACTCGGGGGGAATTAACGCGCTGCCATCACTTCCATCATCCCGAACAGGACAGAAAGCAATGGCAGAAGTGGCTAATAACCCGAATCGAACAGCGGTCACACATTAAAGCTTTCGCCGCAACCGCACTCGCTTGAAACATTAGGGTTATTGAACTTAAAGCCTTCGTTCAATCCTTCCTTGATGAAATCCAGTTGGGTTCCATCAAGATAGACCAGGCTTTTGCCATCGATAATGACCTTAACGCCTTTGTCTTCGAACACGACGTCGTCTTCACTCAGTTCATCAACAAATTCCAGCACATACGCCATACCAGAACAGCCGGATGTTTTCACACCCAAACGCAGGCCAATGCCTTTGCCCCGGTTAACCAGAAAATTACTGACTCGTTGCGCAGCGCTGTCGCTCAGGGTAATCGACATACAACAACCTCGAAATTTAAGCTATCCGACTATTACTTGATGCCACGTTTGCTTTTGTAATCCGCAATCGCTGCCTTGATGGCGTCTTCCGCCAGAATCGAGCAGTGGATTTTCACCGGCGGCAACTCCAGTTCTTCCGCGATCTGAGTATTCCTGATGGATTCGGCCTCGTTCAGGCTTTTGCCTTTCACCCACTCAGTGACCAGCGAGCTGGATGCAATTGCAGAGCCGCAACCATAGGTTTTAAAACGGGCGTCCTCAATAATACCGTCATCATTGACTTTAATCTGCAATTTCATCACGTCGCCGCAAGCCGGCGCACCCACCATACCGCTGCCGATATTCGGATCTTCGTTATCAAAAGAACCGACATTACGGGGGTTTTCATAGTGATCGATTACTTTTTCGCTGTAAGCCATAGTCTGTGTCCTGATTCTTGCGAATTAATGATGCGCCCATTCGATGCTGCTGATATCCACACCGTCCTTGAACATTTCCCATAACGGAGAAAGTTCGCGCAGGCGGCCAATGGATTTGCGTACCAGATCAATGGTGTAGTCGATTTCTTCTTCGGTAGTAAAACGCCCCAGCGAGAAACGGATGGAACTATGGGCCAGTTCATCATTCATCCCTAACGCACGCAGCACATAAGATGGCTCAAGGCTGGCCGACGTACAGGCTGAACCGGAAGAAACCGCCAGATCCTTGAGAGACATGATCAGTGACTCGCCTTCAACATAGTTGAAGCTGACATTAAGAATATTCGGCGCCCCTTGCTCCAGATCGCCATTCAAATACACTTCTTCGATATTTTTGATGCCGTTCCACAAACGGTCACGCAATGAGCGTAAACGCACCGACTCTGCCGCCATTTCTTCTTTGGCGATGCGGTAGGCTTCACCCATACCGACAATCTGGTGAACAGGCAACGTACCGGAACGCATGCCTCGCTCATGACCACCGCCATGCATCTGCGCCTCGATACGCACACGCGGTTTGCGACGAACATACAGCGCGCCAATACCTTTCGGGCCATAGATTTTGTGCCCGGAGAAAGACATCAGATCAACCTTGAGCACGCCAAGATCGATCGGCAATTTGCCGACGCTTTGGGTTGCGTCGACATGAAAAATGATTCCGCGGCTACGGCACATCTCACCGATTGTGGCAATGTCCTGCACCACGCCGATTTCATTGTTGACGTGCATGATGGACACCAGAATAGTGTCATCGCGCATTGCCGATTCCAGCTCGTGCAGATCAATGATGCCATTGCGCTGAGGTGCGAGATAGGTCACGTCAAAACCTTCACGCTCCAACTGACGGCAAGTATCCAGCACAGCTTTATGTTCTGTTTTGCTGGTAATAATGTGCTTGCCTTTTTTCTGATAGAAATTAGCTGCACCTTTGATAGCCAGGTTGTCGGATTCAGTGGCGCCAGAGGTGAAAACGATCTCTCTGGGATCTGCACCTACCAATTCGGCGATTTGATTACGTGCAATATCTACCGCTTCTTCCGCTTGCCAGCCAAAACGGTGAGAACGAGAAGCCGGATTGCCAAAAGTGCCATCCAGCGTCAGAAACTGCATCATTTTCTCAGCCACGCGCGGATCAACCGGCGTTGTTGCTGAATAATCGAGATAAATCGGTAACTTCATTGCTCTTAAACTCCGTACATCACGTTCAAAACGTTCAAGGCGTTTTATTTTTTTGTTTCAGGCGCGCAAGTTGACGCTGATGGTTTCTTGTATGCGTCCGTTGGCGGTACGACGCGCATCTGCATCCTGACGATCCGCGACGTCCAGAATCTCTTTGTTGTTCACCAGTTCATCCAGGGTAATGTTGTTGAGAAACTCACTGATGCGGTCGCTCAAATCACGCCATAAAGTATGGGTCAGACAGCGATCCCCCCCCTGACAACCTTCTTTCCCCTGGCAGCGGGTCGCATCCACGGATTCGTCAACAGCGGAAATCACGGAGCCAACGGCGATTTCGCTGGCGTCTTTACCCAGCAGATAACCCCCGCCCGGCCCGCGTACACTGGCGACCAGACCATGTTTACGCAAACGGGAAAAAAGCTGCTCCAGATAGGAAAGCGAAATGCCCTGACGCTCTGAAATATCAGCCAGAGGTACAGGGCCTTCTTTTGAATGCAGCGCCACATCCAGCATGGCGGTGACGGCATAACGGCCTTTCGATGTCAGTCTCATGTTTTTAGTACCCGTAAGATAAACATGTATTATTAAGACAAGTATTATGAATCCGGTAATACATAGCACAACATGAGTCTGACATTCCCGAGTGTTTCAGTCAACTATTTAACCGGGTAATTTACTCAACTATTTCCCCTGCGGGTGTCGATTCGTGGCGATCGAACTCAGGATACCGCGCAAGATATTGAGCTCCTGGCTTTCTGGGCGAGCCCGGGTAAACAGACGGCGCAATTTATGCATCACCTGCCCTTGATGAGAGTGACGGATAAAACCTGTTTGCAGCAACGTCTGCTCAAGATGCTGGTAAAAGCGTTCAAGATCGTCCACCAACGGATAGGGACTTTCCTCATAAGCAGGTTCTTCCGCTTTGAGGTTATCCAACCAGGCAACCCGGATTTCGTATGACAGGAGTTGCACCGCCATTGCCAGATTCAGTGAGCTGTATTCAGGATTGGCGGGAATAGCGACATGGTAATGGCACTTTTGCAATTCGTCGTTGGTTAACCCGACACGTTCACGTCCGAAGACAATGGCAACCGGAGCATGACGTGCTTCTTCGGCGCTCAACACACCGCACTCCCTCGGCTCGAGCATTGGCCATTGCAATGTACGCGATCGCGCACTGGTTCCAATCACCAAACTGCATCCTTCGAGCGCCTGATCCAGCGTCTCGACAATTGTTGCATGGCTGATGACATCGCTGGCGCCGGCAGCCAGTGAAATCGCCTGAGAGTCAGGTTTGACCAGGGGGTTAACCAGAAAAAGACGGCTTAATCCCATCGTCTTCATCGCTCTGGCGGTCGACCCCATATTGCCGGTATGGGATGTCTCCACCAGCACAATGCGTATATTCTCTAACATGTAGGCTCTGTTATACCAAACGGAAAAAAACAGCCCATATTAACACAGCCTCACCCATTTCTCTTTACCTTGTCGTCTGGTATACTCCGCGCCGTTTTCCTGTTCTTTAACATTCTTGTGGACGATACCCATGCATCCGATGCTTAACATCGCCATTCGCGCTGCGCGCAAAGGCGGTAACCTGATAGCTAAAAATTACGAAACGCCTGACGCCATCGAGGCCAGCCAGAAGGGCAGTAATGATTTTGTCACCAACGTCGATCGCGATGCAGAGCGCTTGATCATTGACGTCATCCGAAAAGCCTACCCTCAGCACACCATCATCGGTGAAGAATGTGGCGAACTGGCCGGAGAAGATCAGGATGTTCAATGGGTTATTGATCCACTGGATGGCACCACCAACTTTATCAAACGTCTTCCACATTTCGCGGTTTCCATCGCTGTGCGCGTCAAGGGCCGCACTGAAGTGGCTGTTGTTTACGATCCCATGCGCAATGAATTGTTCAGCGCCGCTCGCGGTCAGGGCGCCCAACTGAATGGTTATCGTCTGCGTGGCGGCAATGCCCGTGATCTAGACGGCACCGTACTTGCGACTGGTTTTCCTTTCAAACAGAAGCAGCACTCCCCCACCTATTTTCGCATGATGGAAGTCCTCTTCGCCCAATGCGCCGATTTCCGCCGCACCGGCTCCGCCGCGCTTGATCTGGCCTACGTCGCAGCCGGCCGGGTGGATGGTTTTTTTGAAATCGGCCTCAAACCCTGGGATTTCGCTGGCGGCGAACTGCTGGTGCGCGAAGCCGGCGGCATGGTGACTGACTTCATCGGCGGCCACAACTACATGGCGACAGGCAACATCGTTGCCGGCAACCCCCGCGTAGTAAAATCTCTGCTGTCGACTATCCGTGAAGAACTCAGCGACGCACTGAAGCGTTAACCTCTCTCTGTCTCTCACAGGCCATCCACTGATGGCCTGTTTCGTTATTTTTCTTTACAACTGCGCTCTGTTAAGTGATGGTTTAGCTTAGATATGATAATAATAATTAAACTCATTCGTTAACAAAGAGTCATTTACGTTAATAAACAGTAAACCTCAGGGAGAGTTATGTTAAGAAACACACTTCATCGCTTATTGCTGGCTACAGCACTCACGACGTCTTCGTTTACCGTATTGGCTACACAGTACCCGCTCACCGTCACCGATATTGACGGACGAAGCGTCACGATTAAACAGGAGCCGCAGCATGTCGTGCTGCAGGACGGGCGTGACATCATGGCGTTGGCCCTGCTTGATCGGGACAATCCGTTCACCCGTCTGGTTGCCTGGAATAACTTGCCGAAAAAACAAGACACAGCGACTTGGGAACTGCTCAAAGGCGCATGGCCGCAAGCCGAAAATATTATGGACATGGGCTTCGGCGACAAAGGCGATATCGAGCTGGAAAGCGTTCTG
The DNA here is from genome assembly GCF_000400505.1 of Musicola paradisiaca NCPPB 2511. Taxonomy (NCBI): domain Bacteria; kingdom Pseudomonadati; phylum Pseudomonadota; class Gammaproteobacteria; order Enterobacterales; family Pectobacteriaceae; genus Musicola; species Musicola paradisiaca. Next base: position 3,192,457 of record NZ_CM001857.1, read on the forward strand.
GCGAAAAAACCTGATCTGATGGTAGCCCAATTGCGCGCCAAATCATCGCTGGAAACCAACGGCGTAGTCAGCAAGCTGCAATCGTTGAACATTCCACTACTGTTTGTAGATTATGAAATCAAACCGGCCCAGAATACCGCTCCCAGCATCGACCTGCTCGGTAAAGTGCTGAACCGCGAAGATAATGCCAAAGCCTATACCGATTTCTACCGCCAGCATTTTGACAACATCATGAAAACCACCGCTGGCATCAGCAACAAACCCAAGGTGTTCATCGAACCCATCGCCGGCAATAGCGAAGCCTGCTGTTTCAGCCACGCCCATAACGGCTGGGGCGGTCTATTGGAAGCGATCGGCGTAAAAAACATCGGCTCAGAACTGCTGCCAGGCGCAACTGGTTTTGTGTCACTGGAAAAAGTGATCAGTGAGAAACCAGAAGCTTACATCATGACCGGCTCCAAACGCGGCAACGGCGCCAGCAAAATTCTGCCGTTCGGCTATGGCGCCAGCGCTGACGATATTAAAGCCAAAGCCAAAGAGCTGCTGAGCCGCCCTGGCATCGATCAGATACCGGCGATTCAAGCGAAAAGGGTTTATGGCGTTTATCATCATTTCTACAACCATCCGTACAACATCGTCGGGATGGAATATCTGGCCAAGGCGATTTATCCGCAGCAATTTGCCGCGTTGAACCCGGATGAGACCTACCATCACATCATCCGTCAGTTCACCAAACTGCCTGATAACAACTTTATTTTTGCACAGAAACTGGCTGAGTAACGTTCATGAGTGTAACCACCGAGCCAAACATCAGCCGCATCAACGCGGCGGAAAACACAGTGATGAGTCACTATCAGCACATCGTTCGCCATCGATTGCTGGTTATGGCGGTGCTGGCGGTAGCGATTCTCGGCTCGCTGCTGCTGGACTTTGTGCTGGGCCCATCCGGCCTACCTCTGCATGTCCTGTGGCAAACCCTAACCGATCCCGCCAATGCCGACGCCGGCAGTAGGGTGATCGTTTGGGATATCCGCCTGCCGTATGCGCTGATGGCGGTGGTTGTCGGGCTGGCGTTGGGATTAGCAGGAGCAGAAATGCAGACCATCCTGAACAACCCACTCGCCAGCCCGTTTACACTGGGAGTCTCTTCCGCTGCCGCGTTTGGCGCGGCGCTGGCCATCGTACTCGGCATCGGGATCCCCGGCGTACCGGTACAATGGTTTATTTCCGCTAATGCATTTTTCTTCGCCTTACTGGCTGCTTTATTGCTGGACGGCATTACCCGTTGGACGAAAGTGGCGACGTCCGGCGTCGTACTGTTCGGCATCGCGCTGGTATTCACGTTCAATGCATTAGTTTCGATCCTACAGTTCATCGCCAACGAAGATACCCTGCAAGGTCTGGTGTTCTGGACCATGGGTAGTCTGGCGCGCTCCTCCTGGGAAAAATTAGGCATACTGGTCGTTGTCCTGATGGTAGTTATGCCGCTGTCCATGATGAGCGCCTGGAAGCTGACCGCGTTGCGCTTAGGCGAGGATCGGGCGATCAGCTTCGGCATCAACGTTCGTCGCCTTCGCCTCGCCACCTTGCTGCGCATCAGTTTTCTGTCTGCATTGTCGGTAGCCTTTGTCGGCCCCATCGGTTTCATCGGGCTGGTGGCGCCGCACATCGCCCGCATGGTATTCGGTGAAGATCATCGTTTCTATCTGCCCGCCAGCGCGCTGACCGGCGCGCTGGTGCTCTCGCTGGCGTCCGTCGCGTCCAAGAATCTGCTGCCCGGCGTGATCATTCCCGTCGGGATCGTCACCTCGCTGGTCGGCGTTCCGTTCTTCCTGAGTATTATTCTGCGTCATCGGGGGAATGCATGAATTCGTCAATCAGTGGTTTGAGCATCGCTCACTTTCACGCCGGTTATCCCCGGCACGCCGTGATCTCCGACTTGTCCGTTCCCCTGCTGCCGCGCGGAAAAATCACCGTGTTACTGGGGCCTAACGGCAGCGGTAAATCCACATTATTGCGCGCATTGGCGGGGCTCGGCCCGGCGCAGGGCGAACTGCGGCTTGACGATGTCAACCTGATGCAGCTCCCGTTCGCCAAACGTGCCGAAAAAGTGGTCTACCTGCCGCAATCGCTGCCGGCTGGCGTGCATCTGCATGTGCTGGAATCCATCATTGTGGCGCAACGCGCATCGGGAAGCCTGACCCCTCATTCCAGCAACCAAGATGATGTGATGTTGTTGTTGAAGCAGTTGGGGATTGAGCATCTGGCACTCAGTTATTTGGATCAACTCTCCGGCGGGCAAAAACAGCTGGTCGGGCTGGCGCAATCGCTGATTCGTCACCCATCGCTGCTACTGCTCGATGAGCCGCTCAGCGCGCTGGATCTCAATTATCAGTTCCATGTGATGGATCTGGTGCGTCAGGAAACCCGTAAACGCAATATCGTCACGGTTGTCGTGGTACACGACATCAACATTGCACTGCGCCATGGCGATCACATTCTGATGCTGAAAAATGGTCAGGTCATTGCCGATGGCGTACCGGATGAAGTGATCAGCGAAGAGAGCCTGGCGACCGTCTACGGCGTTCGCGGGCGCATCGAGCGCTGCTCACGCGGCATTCCCCAGGTCATGATCGACGGTCTGGTCGCTGCGCCCTCCCTGTAATTCGCCCCACCCTTTCCGCAACGGTTTCCTGATTAAAAAAACGCCCTGCGCTATACGCGGGGCATTTTTATTAATAGAGACAATGAGATAGACCCATCATATCCGCTACACGCCTGAATATCCTCAGGCGAGAGGCGGCGGCGACAGCGAAACGAATGACGTCAATTGGACGTCAACACGCTGCCGGCGATACCAGCAGCCTACTTAGCGCACATTCAGGACTTCGCCGGTAACGTTACCCAATACCCCGGCTGATACGGTAACGGCAGGAATTTCTCATGGAAAGTCCGGAAGGTGGCGTCCGGATCGATGTCTTTGAACAAATCGGGATGCAGCCACTTGGCGATAGCCTGAATCGCTACAAATTGATAAGGACTGTCATAGAACTGATGCCATATGGCGTGCGCATTGCCATTTACGGCAACCGGCAGCGTGCGGAACGCCGATCGCTGCATCAGCGCCTGCAAGCGCTGTAATGCCTGCGCCTGATCGGCGCCGGGGCCAACGCCGACCCAGCCATTGGCGGTATTGTAGTTTTTCCAGTTGGCGCCGGTCACGACCACCACGTCCGGGCGGGCGCTGATAATCTGTTCCGGGTTCAGCGTCCCGAACGTACCGGGAATAATCCCCTTGGCAATGTTGATGCCTCCGGCGGCTTCCACCATTTTACCGAAGTTCTCGTTGCCGAAAGACATGCAGCACTCTTCGGTATAACCGCCGGCCCGGTCAATCATCACCTTCGGCCGAACGCCCTGATAATTTTTCAGGCGTTTGATGACAATATCAATCTGCTGACGACGGAACTGGATTATCTGCTCGGCGCGCTCAGGTTTGCCGATCAACTGCCCCATGATACGAATGCTCTTTTCCGCATTTTCGAATGGCTTCTCGCGAAAATCGATAAACACCACCGGAATTCCCAAACCAGCCAGTTTTTCAGTCAGTTTCGCTTCATCAGTCGCCGCTTTCGATTCCAGGTTCATTAGCACCAGATCGGGCTTCAGGTTCACTGCCTGCTCAACATTAAAAGTCCCGTCTTTGGCGCCGCCAAAGGTCGGCAACTGTTTGATCTGCGGATACTTACGTTCATAAGCCATATAGCCGTCGTAATCCGCCTTAGACAAATCGTCACGCCACCCCACAACACGCTGGAAAGGCGCCTCCGTGTCGAACGCAGCCAGCAGATAAATTTGCCGTCCTTCCCCCAAAATGACCCGTTTGACTTCAGATTTGATTTCAACTGTTCTGCCGCTGACGTCTTCAACCACGATCGGCGCCGCCCTGACGACCGAAACCATCCCCAACACCATGCCAATTGCACACAACCACGTCTTCATTTTGTTTTCGCCCTTAATGGATAATGAAAGTCATTATCATTCTCACGAAATAATAAAGTGACGGAAATAAATGAGCAATATGTTTAAACGGGAATTCAACGCAGAAGATCAGCCGAACAATGGGCTACCGCCCAAAATACCGGCTTCGGCACTCAAATAGAGCGCCATACCGCTACAGACCAGTACCAGGCCGCCAGCCAGCGAAAGTAGCGGCCAGACGACGACTTGCCAGGAGGAAGAACGATGCACAACGATACGCTCCATCTGACGACGACAAAAAACACCAGCGCACCAAGTAGGGAGACCGTCAGTGCGGTTCCCATCGCCATCGCCAGTGCCGACATGACACCCCAGATGAATACCCCTAGCACCTTGGCGAACAGCAGCACCATGATGGCACCGGAGCAAGGGCGCAGTCCCATTGCCAGGACAATCATCAGCCGGGTACGCCAACCCTCAGCCCGATTCAACGACATCGCATCGGGCACATGCCGATGCCCACATCCGCAGACGGCATCATATCCGGCAGTGTCCGTCATCATCAGCACGCTCTGCCGGCCTGACGTCGGCGTATCAGCGAGAGGATGCAAGTGCTGAATACGCAATCCTGGCTTACGCATATCGGCTGAATGCAGCAATCGCCACAACCGCCCCAACGCCCGGAAACATAACCATCCGCCCAACCCGACCACCAGCACAAAGCTGCCTTTTTCCATCCAGAAACTGCTGAGGTGCAAAGTCCGGCTGGAAAGCTGAAACACCATCAGCACCAGCGTCGTCAACCCTATCGCCATCATCCCCTGCAACAACGCCGCCGCGAAAGTCATCTGCAAGCTGCCTTTCAGTCTCGACGGGTGGGTAGCGAGGTATGCCGTAATCACCACTTTTCCATGACCCGGACCAACGGCGTGCAACACGCCATACGCCAGGCTAAACCCCATCAGCGTCACACCGGTTTTTTGAGGCTGCGTCTGCACCATCGCCATCAGATCGGCCATCTGCTGATGCAACACTTTCTGCCCCATCACACTCAGCAGCAAAATAGATGGCCACCAGAGCACCAACATCCAGATGCCGCCGGCAAGCAGCAGCGCAGCGAGCGCCAGCAACGCCAGCGGGCCGCGGGTCAGACGAATCCGCGCCTCAGGCAGGTTTACTGACATTGCAAAGTAATCCGTTGAGCAAACTGTTTGCCAAGTTCAACCTCTTTGGCCGGTTTGGCGCCTTTATCCAATGACAACGCATAAGATTGCAGGGAAGCATCAGGTTTGGGCGTCGTCAGCGTGGTGTTACACCTTGTAGCCAGTACGGGCGACAGCGTAATATCGGTATCTTTTTTATAATACATATCAACAAAATAAGTGGGATCATACGTAAATATCTGCAGCGGTTTTCCCGTCAACGGTTGGGGATGCGCTAACGGTAATACAAACTCCAGCACAGCTTTGTTTCCCTGACTCGACAAGTGATACTCCGTCGGCATCGGCTGGTATTTCACCGCCTTGCCGTCGCGATAGACATCGGTGAAATAGTGCTGCCCCAATACGTTCGCCATCACTTCGGCCGCCAGTTTCTTCCAAACCACAGAATCCCGCGGCGCGTCGCCGGCATCGTAAAGCAGGTCGGCCGAGGTAATGGGATCCATCGTCCAGGTCATGCGAAATCCGGTGATCACTTCACCTTGTCCTTCTACCTGGGTCTGCATATCGATAAAACTATGAGGATGCGCCACCGCCGCAAACGGCAACAGCGCACTCCCGCATAGCAGGCAGCTTAACCAGCGACGGGGAAAATCAAAAACGTTATAACGTAACATATTTTATCCTTTCAACGGTCGTCGTCGTCCGCTGCATGGCAACCATCCGTTAGGATGTTTTCGTGGATGGGCGCAGAAAAAACGCCGGAACGACCAACAACGCCATCACCCAGAACGTCGCACCCTGCAAATACTCGAATAAAAATCCGGACAGCACCGTCATCACCGCGATCGCCCCACCGGTCGCCAATGCGGAATAGGCCGCCTGCAACCGTAAAACGTCGGTGTCGTCGCGCATAGCGATAAAACGCATCGCTGCCAGGTGACACACGGCGAAAGTACCGCAGTGCAATAGCTGAATCACCACCAGCCAGGGTAGCGAGACCGTCGCCCCCATTAACCCCCAGCGCAACACCCCGCACACAGCAGACAACATCAGCAACGCCGATGCGCTCCAGGCGTGGAACAACCGGCGGCTGAGCGCAAAAATAACGATTTCAGCCACCACGCCCAGCGACCAAAGATAGCCGATCACATCGGCGGTATAACCAGACTGCTGCCAGTAAATCACGCTGAAACCGTAATAGGCGGCATGTGCCCCCTGCAATAGCGCCACGCACAGCAGAAATCGCCAAACGGCACGCTCAGTCAGCAACCGCCCCCAGGGAACCGTGCTGTTTTTAGCCGTCGATAACGCCGATGCTTTCGGCATAACATGTGGCCTGATCATCATGCCGGACAGCATGGCAACCATACCTATCGCCAGCGTAACCAGAATCGCCTGATGCCCCCACAACAAAACCAGTTTGCCTGTAGCCGCCGACCCCGCCACAAAAGCCACCGACCCCCATAACCTGGCGCGGCCATAATCAATCGGCATCTGCTTTTGCCAGGTCGCCGCCAGTGTATCCGTCAGCGGAAGCAGCGGGGAAAACACCAGATTAAAACCAACCATCACCAGCAGCAGCCAGACCACTGCGCTACCAAACCAGAAGCCGGCGAATGCTATCAGCGATAACAATGCCAGCAGACGCAGCGCAGTGATAAGCGTTGCCGGATTTTTGATACAAGGGGTAATAAACAAGCTTCCGACGAAACGCGCCACTAAACCAGCGCCAAGCAGGATCCCGATCGACTCGGCCGTCAACCCCTCGCCACGCAGCCACCCGCCCCAAAACGGAAGAAACACGCCGTAGCTGAAAAAGTAGGTGAAATAACTCAGCGCCAGCCAGTACGTTGATTGCAGAACCATATTTACCCCCCTGTACGGCACGTTACTCTGTCAGAGAGCCGACGGTGCAGCCGCCCTATCAAAGAAAACGCCAGCACAAAGGCTGGCGTTGATACGGTAAGTGCCGGCTCAACAACAGGAGCCGGTTAAAAAACGAAATCAGGCGTAAACCGGGAACCGGGCGCAGATATCCAACACTTTCTGCTTAGTACGCTCGATCACCGCTTCGTCGTTGATGCTATCCAGCACATCGCAGATCCAGCCGGCCAGTTCACGCACTTCCGCTTCTTTGAAACCACGGCGAGTGGCTGCCGGTGTACCGATACGGATACCGGAGGTCACGAACGGGCTCTTCGGATCGTTCGGCACGCTGTTTTTGTTGACGGTGATATTGGCGCGGCCCAGCGCAGCATCCGCCTCTTTACCGGTCAGGTTTTTGCTGACCAGATCCAGCAAGAACAGGTGGTTGTCAGTACCGCCAGACACCACGTTGAAGCCGCGAGACAGGAACACTTCCACCATCGCTTTGGCATTTTTCGCGACCTGCTGCTGGTAGGTTTTGAATTCCGGCTCCATCGCTTCTTTCAGCGCTACCGCTTTACCGGCGATAACGTGCATCAGCGGGCCGCCCTGTCCGCCCGGGAATACGGCAGAGTTCAGCTTCTTATACAGCTCTTCGTCGCCGCCTTTCGCCAGAATCAGGCCGCCACGCGGACCGGCCAGCGTTTTGTGGGTAGTGGTGGTTACGATATGAGCATGCGGCACCGGGGTCGGATAAACGCCCGCAGCAACCAGACCGGCGACGTGCGCCATATCGACGAACAGATAAGCGCCGATGCTGTCGGCGATTTCACGCATTTTCGCCCAGTCGACAACACCGGAATAGGCGGAGAACCCGCCCACGATCATTTTCGGCTTATGAGTACGGGCCAATTCAGCCATTTCGTCATAGTTGATTTTGCCGCTGTCGTCGATGCCGTAAGGCACGACGTTGTAGAGTTTACCGGACAGGTTGACCGGAGAGCCGTGAGTCAGGTGGCCGCCGTGCGCCAGGTTCATGCCCAGAATGGTGTCGCCCGGCTGCAGCAGCGCGGTGTAGACAGCGAAGTTAGCCTGAGAGCCGGAGTGCGGCTGCACGTTGGCGTAGTCGGCGCCAAACAGTTCCTTGGCGCGATCGATAGCCAGTTGCTCAACCACGTCAACGTATTCGCAACCGCCGTAGTAGCGTTTGCCCGGATACCCTTCGGCGTATTTGTTGGTCAGTTGAGACCCCTGGGCCTGCATGACGCGTGGACTGGTATAGTTTTCAGACGCAATCAGTTCGATGTGCTCTTCCTGACGCACCACTTCTTGCTGCATTGCTTGCCACAATTCGGCATCGTAATCGGCAATGTTCATTTCACGCTTTAACATCCGCATCTCCTGACTCAGCTAACGTGCTTCTGCATTAAAAAAATCGCCCCAGAGGGCAGAGGTTCATAGTGTAAACCGTTTTGTACTGACGATGATAGGGCTTGACAGAGGTTTTTACGCAAACGATTAGCTACAGGTGGGACAAGGGTTCCCGTATTTTTTTCAATCTGGATTCCAGCTGACATTTTCTCACTCGTCACCTGCGTTTTTTTCATTCAGCGGCCTTCTTCATCCACACGTATCGCGCCTTGCATCCCCTCATCACTGGACGATGAGCAGACGCCATAAAACGTATTAAAGATACACATCATCAATCACAATGCGGCGTATGTATTGAACAACACATCATCGTCACGGCGACCAGCACAGTAGGGAGCGTGGTTCAGCGCCAGCTGTGCCTATGCGACCGTTCTGGAAAAACGTATCAGCCTCACCCGTCGCGACAGCGTCTCTATTCTGCCGAACCACAACCCATCCCTCTAAAAAAATAACCATATGAAATATATTAAAAAATAATAAATTAACCATGATTTAAACCGCAAAATTAAAAATAGCGACATCCATCATGAAACGTAATATTCATTTATTTAAAATACCATTCCAATTTAAATGAAGGTTTTTTTGGCAAGGAACAAGGTAAGGAAATCATTATGACCAAGGTATTAACCTCATCGATTCAAAGGAAAGGAATAGCGTCAATCACCGCCCTGAAAACCTCCCGTTGCCTGCTGGCATCCGTGGTGGCGGCATCAATGCTGACCTCCAGCGCATTTGCTGCCGAGCTATTAAGCAGCAAAGCCCGGGAAACAGCGCCGACTGTCGGCTGGGCGTCGCAGAATGGGTCGACCACCGGGGGCGCCAGCGCCGCCAGCGACTACATTTATGTCGTCACCAATATCAGTGAGTTCAAAACTGCATTGAATGCCGGTAGCACACCGAAGATCATCCAGATCAAAGGGAAGATCGACGTCAGCGGCGGTACGGCCTACACCAGTTTTACAGACCAACAGACGCGCAGCCAGTTAAGCATCCCGTCTAATACCACCATCTTCGGTATCGGTACTGATGCGAAACTCACCAACGGCTCGTTGATCATCAAGGATGTGACCAACGTCATCGTTCGTAACGTCTATATCGAAACCCCGGTGGATGTTGCACCTCACTATGAAGACGGTGACGGCTGGAACGCCGAATGGGATGGCATGAACATCAACAACGCCCAGCACGTATGGGTCGATCACGTCACCATCAGCGACGGCAGTTTTACCGACGATATGTACACCACCAAAGACGGTGAAACCTATGTGCAACACGACGGTGCGCTGGATATCAAGCGCGGCGCCGACTACGTCACGGTCTCCAACAGTCGTTTCGAACAGCATGACAAAACCATGCTCATCGGTCATAGCGATACCAACTCCGCACAGGATGCCGGCAAACTGCACGTTACGCTGTACAACAACCTGTTCAGCAATGTTCGGGAACGGGCTCCGCGGGTACGTTTCGGCAATATCCATTCGTTCAATAATGTCTATCAGGGTGATGTGAAGCACAGCGTATACCCCTACCTGTACAGTTTCGGCATTGGCACCAAAGGCAGCCTGCTGTCGGAGAAAAATAGCTTTGAAGTCAGCAATTTGAAGAAGAACTGCAAGATTGTAAAAAAATTCAACAACGGCAATTTCTCGGATAGCGGCTCACTGTTGAACGGCAGTTCGGTGGATTTGTCGGATTGCGGGCTGACCACCTATTCAGACACCATCCCTTATACCTATACCGCACAAACCATGACTACCGCGTTGTCACAAAGCATTGTAAACAATGCCGGCTCAGGCAAACTCTGATCGATCTCTTCACGGCCGCCTTCGGGTGGCCGTTTTCACTGTTGACGAGTCCATTCATCCATCCTCCTCACGCCTCGTGTTCATCGCGCATTTTATGAAGAATAATTTTTTATTATGAAAAGTAACGGGAATAATCATTTCATTTGATTTTATTAGATGGGTGTTTTTTTCACTGATTACAAATAGTTACCGGTATCGATCACAGTTTAGAAAACCCGAACAAAGTCTGAACAAAAAAAACAACACAGATCACAAAATGTCACCCACCAATGAATAAAATCAAGTGCCGACAAGGGTGAAATTTAATTTCATTTTTATAGAAATGATTTTTTGACAATATCATTAACAGCAAGGAACTACGCGATGAACAACACACGTAAGACGGGTGCAGGACGCTCAACCATCTCCCACGGCGTGCTGGCAACCACGAAAACCCTTCTGGCTACGGCTGTATTAGCTTCCGTCATAACGACGGGCGCCAACGCCGCCAGCCTGCAAACGACCAAAGCAACCGAGTCCGCCTCCATCGGCTGGGCGACACAAAGTGGTGGTACGACTGGGGGAGCCAAGGCAAGCTCTTCCAACATTTATGCCGTCAGCACACTGGCTGACCTTAAAACCGCGCTGAATGCAGGTACTACGGCGAAAATCATCCAGATTACCGGCGCTATCGATGTCAGCGGCGGCAAAGCCTACACCAGCGCATCAGACCAGAAATCCCGCAGTCAGCTGAGCGTCCCCTCCAATACCACCATCATCGGCATTGGTAGCAAGGCCAAGATCACCAAAGGGACGCTGGTGGTGAAAGGCGTAAGCAACGTTATTCTGCGTAATCTCTACGTTGAGACCCCGGTTGACGTAGCACCGGTCTATGAAGATGGCGACGGCTGGAACGCCGAGTGGGATGCGGTGGTGATCGACAACTCCGATCACGTATGGGTCGACCACCTCACCATCAGCGACGGCAGCTTTACCGATGACCAGTACACCACCAAGAACGGTGAAACCTATGTACAGCACGACGGATCACTGGACATCAAAAAAGGCGCTGACTACATCACCGTCTCCAACAGCCGTTTCGAGCTGCATGATAAGACTATCCTGATTGGCCACAGCGACAGCAACTCCTCCCAGGATTCCGGCAAACTGCGCGTCACCTTCCTCGAAAACGTGTTTGACCGCGTAAGAGAACGTACTCCGCGCGTTCGCTACGGCAGCATCCACGCTTATAACAACGTTTATGTCGGCGACGTAAAACACAGTGTCTATCCGTACCTGTACAGCTTAGGCCTGGGAACCAGCGGCAGCATCCTGTCTGAAGCCAATAGCTTCACCATCAGTAACCTGAAGAGTGTTAACGGTCTGAACAAAAACTGCAGTATCGTCAAGCAGTTCAACAGCAAGGTTCTGACCGATAAAAGCTCGCTGGTTAACGGCAGCACGTTCGACTTCGCCGGCGAATGTAGCCTGACGGCGTACAAGGGAACCATCCCTTATACCTACAAGGCTCAAACCATGACGACCAGTCTGGCGAGCAGCATCACCAGTAACGCGGGTTACGGCAAACTGTAATATTTCCTGACGCAACGGCCACTTCTCCAAGTGGCCGTTTTTACGTCTGTACTTTTGAAAGGTTTATGCACTCATGACAAAATCCGCTTTACAGGGAATGGTGCTGTTCGGCGCCTTGATATCAGGCTCCATGCATGGGGTACTGGCGGCGGAAACCATATCGGCAGCAGAAACGGCCGAGTTCCCCACCATAACGCTCAATGACCATACCCGTATCAGCGGCATTGTCAGCTCCCGCGATATCCGTTTCCCGGCCACGATCAGCGTCATTGATTCCAGAGGGTTACGCCGCGATGTCAAAACCGATGACAGCGGGCGTTTCTCCGCCGATGCATCTCAGATGTCAGCGCCGTTGCGTTTGAGCGCCATTGAATACGGTGGGGAAAATTGTCTGGACAGCAATCGACTGAGGGCTGTTTGTCTGGGCGCATTACTGCCCGCCCCTCATTCTGGTAAGGAAAATACCGCCAATATCAACCCACTGACTGACCGCATGTTATCCGACGTTGCGGCAGCGCTCGGATATCTGGGCCCACAGCAATTTCTCAACGCAACGGAGATTCCCGGCATTTCCCGAAGCGCCTGGAATACTGCCCATCAGGCCTTCCATGCCGGCTTTGATACTGCACTCAAACAGGTAGGTATTCGGCAAACGGCCCAATTCGCCCCGTTGACTTACGCTGCATCCCAGCACGCTGTCGTGTGGAAAATCCTCACTGTCATCAACCATGCGCGCAATTACCACAACAACACCGGACAAGCCGGACACACTGTACTGACGGATATCGCATTCCGTCCCATCGTCGGGTTGAATGCGCAGGGCGATTACGAACCACTGGACTACGCCAGCGCCAGCCAACAATTAACGGCCCTCAAACAATCCGACATCCGAATTTTCATCGTTGGCGATTCAACCGCCGCCACCTACGAGAAAGCACGTTATCCCAGAATGGGATGGGGCCAGGTCTTTGCCCAACAATTTCGCACGAACGGCAATGTGTATGTGGTGAATGGCGCGCGTTCAGGCCGCAGTTCCCGGGACTTTTATTACGAAGGCTGGTTCCGGCAAATGGAACCTTTTATGCGACCCGGCGATTACATGTTTATTCATATGGGGCATAACGACCAGAACTGTAACAGTAATAAAGCTGAACGCGGCGCGGCAGATGTCGCCAATTTGTGTACCTACCCCAATAACGCCGCAGGTCAACAGCAATATCCGGCAGGGAAGCCCGACATGTCGTTCCAGCAGTCCCTGGAACGCTACATTCGCTACGCGCGGGAGCACCAGATGCATCCCGTATTGTTAACCCCCACCGCCAGAGTAAAAAATGCCGAAGGGAAAACAGGCACGCCGGTAGTTCACAGCCACTACACCCGGCAAAATCAAAGCAACGGCTACGCATTCGTCGGGGATTACACCCAAACCATCCACGATACCGCCAGCGCCAACAAGGTGCCGTTGCTTGATGTGGAAACCGCCACGATCGCGCTGGCGAATCAGGATAACGGCAGCCGGTGGCAACAATACTGGCTGGCGGTCGATCCGGATATTTACCCTTACTATCGCAATCAGCAAGGCAGCATCTCGCAACCAGATACCACGCATTTTCAGCAAAAAGGCGCTCTTGCCGTCGCCGCCATTGTTGCCGATGCCATCCGGAATACGCCTGAGCTCAAACCGCTGGCAACAAAGCTGGCGACAAAGAACTGACAATAACGCGAACACAACCACGACCACCGGCGCATACTCCAGCATGCGCCTTACCTCAACCCTCTAAAATACAAGGAATATAAGTATGCTGAAAACCATATCGGGATCACTGGCGCTCACGCTGTTGCTCGCCGCCAGTTTACAGAATGCTCAGGCAGCGGATGCCTACAATGCCCTCGTTTCGACATCCTCCAGCGATAGTTCTGCGTTTAAAACCATCGCTGAAGCCGTTGCCAGTGCGCCATCGGGCAGCTCTTCATTTGTGATTTATATTAAAAATGGCGTGTACAAAGAACGTCTAACCATTAGCCGGGACAATGTGCACCTTAAAGGCCAAAGCCGCGACGGCACCATCATTGCGGCCACGACGGCGGCGGGAACGCTCAAATCGGATGGCACCAAGTGGGGCACCTCCGGTAGCAGTACCGTTAAAGTCAACGCCAAGGATTTCACCGCAGAAGCCCTGACTATCCGCAATGACTTTGACTTCCCCGCTAACCAGGCCAAAAGCGATAGCGACAGCACTAAGATAAAGGATACGCAGGCAGTAGCGCTTTACGTTGCCGGCAACAGTGATCGCGCCTACTTCAAAAACGTCAGCCTGGTCAGTTATCAGGACACGCTGTACGTTTCCGGCGGCCGCAGCTTCTTCTCCGGCTGCCGCATTAGCGGCACCGTGGATTTTATCTTCGGCAATGGTACCGCCCTGTTTGACGATTGCGATCTGGTATCCCGTAACCGTACCGATGTCGCAAGCGGCGGCGTCTACGGCTATCTCACCGCGCCCAGCACCGATATCAACACCACCTATGGCCTCGTCATTACCAACAGCCGGGTTATCAAGGAAAGCAGCAGCGTACCGTCAAAAAGCTATGCGTTGGGACGCCCATGGCACCCGACGACCACCTTCTCGGACGGCCGTTATGCCGACCCGAATGCTATCGGCCAAACTGTATTCCTGAACACCAGTATGGATAACCATATCTACGGCTGGGACAAGATGTCCGGCAAGGATAAAGACGGCAATACCATCTGGTTCTATCCGGAAGACTCACGCTTCTACGAATACAAATCCACGGGTAATGGCGCAGCAGTTACTTCATCACGTCGCCAGCTAACCAGCACGGAAGCCGCTCAGTACACCAAGAGCAAAGTGCTGAACGGTTGGACGCCAACCCTGCCTTGATCTCATCGCGATAAAGTAAAAAACCGCCCTGACGTCATGCCGTCAAGGGCGGTTTTTTTATCACGGTCTGGAATCCGCGCGAGTAAAGGGCTGGTCACTGTTTCACTGGCACGCCATGACATAGACGGAAGCCGTACTGGTTTAACATCCCTGACGAGCTCACGAACAGAGCGCCTCGTCAGGGGCGCAAACCTTCATGGATGCGGAATTTACCCTGCGGATATCGTTTCAAAACGTTATGCTCCAACTCACCGCCGGGTACCTAACCCACTCGCCTAACAGATGCTTTGGCCGAAAACGTCATAGGGCCAGGCCCGAAACAAGAAGCCACGCGATCAAATAGCCTCTTCATCCTCTTCGCCAGTTCGGATTCGAATAACACGGGCCACATCGAATACAAAGATTTTGCCATCGCCGATCTTGCCGGTCTGAGCAGTACGCATAATGGTTTCAACGCAGGTATCCACGATGTCGTCGGCAACAACTATCTCGATTTTCACCTTCGGCAAAAAATCGACCATATATTCCGCACCACGATACAATTCGGTATGGCCCTTTTGACGCCCGAAACCTTTCACCTCCGTCACCGTCATGCCGGTAATCCCTACTTCGGCTAACGCTTCGCGTACATCATCCAGCTTAAATGGTTTAATAACTGCATCAATTTTCTTCATGATGAAATCCTAATTATCACGATGTAGTGGTCGGCGCCAGCATGGACAAAGAGTCGCCCGCCATAAATTCACAATAGATTAACACTATTCTTTAAAATCATTGGCGTCCAACTCATGGCGCGCCAGCAATTTATAAAACTCGGTACGATTCCGCCCCGCCATTCGCGCCGCCTGAGTCACATTACCTTTAGCAAGCTGCAGCAGTTTACGCAGATAGTTCAATTCGAACTGATGACGCGCCTCGACAAACGTCGGCAACGCCGTATTTTCACCTGACAGCGCCTGCTCGACCAGCGCATCACTGATCACCGGGGCGCTGGTCAACGCCACACACTGCTCAATCACATTGACTAACTGACGCACATTTCCCGGCCAGCTGGCCGCCATCAGACGCTTCATGGCATCCGTGGAAAAACTGCGCACAAACGGTTTATGCCGGGCCGCTGCCTGCCGCAACAACTGATTGGCTAATAAGGGAATATCTTCTGAACGTTCATTCAACGCAGGCAACCTCAGATTGACGACATTCAGCCGATAGAACAGATCCTCCCGAAACTCGCCTTTCTCCATCGCTTTGGGTAAATCACGGTGCGTTGCAGAAATAATCCTCACATCAATCTCTACATCGCGGTTGCTTCCCAAAGGCCGAACACGACGCTCCTGTAACACCCGTAATAATTTAACCTGCAGCGAAAGCGGCATATCGCCGATTTCATCCAGAAACAGCGTTCCGCCCTCTGCCGCCTGAAAGAGTCCTTCCCGCTGGCTGACTGCGCCGGTAAACGCCCCTCGAGCATGACCGAATAGTTCAGACTCCAACAGCGGCTCGGGCAACGCCCCACAATTTATCGCGATAAAAGCGTTGCCGGCCCGCGGACTGGCGGCATGAATGGCCTGTGCCAGCACTTCTTTACCCGTCCCACTCTGGCCATTAATCAATACGCTAACGTCAGACTGCGCGACCAACTTCGCCTGCTCCAGTAAACGCAGCATTATCGGGCTGCGGGTGATGATCGTTTCCCGCCAACGTTCATCACCCGCAGGTGCTGAAATCTGCAAAGCATCGTCGATAGCCTTGTACAAAGCATCACGATCCACCGGCTTGGTGAGAAAACTGAATACACCTTTTTGCGTTGCCGCAACCGCATCGGGAATGGAGCCATGAGCTGTCAGGATGATGACCGGCAATCCAGGCTGAACCTTCTGAATTTCGGCAAACAGCGCCATACCATCCATTTCATCCATGCGCAGATCACTGATGACCAGCTCGATCTGCTCCCGGTGTAAAAGTTTCAGCGCCTCCTGACCACTACCGGCGGTCGTCACGGCAAAACCTTCGCTGCTCAAACGCATACCCAATAGTTTCAGCAAACTGGGATCGTCATCCACCAATAGCAAACTGGCTGTTTTTCGGGTGGTCATTCGCTTTTGAATCCCTTTTTCACTACGGCTGGCGGTGTGACCGCGTCGGTTTGTTTGTTACTGCCATCAGATGTAGAACGGGTACCGGCTCGACGTTCTTCATTTTCCGACAAATCACTCTGCACCGATTTGCGGTTTGAAAGCTGTCGCTCAATGTCGGTCAAACTTTCCAATTTACGAGTCGTGGTTTCCAGTTGATACTGCAAATGCCCCTGCTGTTCGCGCATGCTCTCTAACTGCTTGTCATTGGTTTCTTGTATCCGCTGAAAACGTAAACGCTCATCCTCAAGCGTAATCGTCAGATTCTGTTTATCCATCCAGATTTGCAGTAATGGCAGCAGTGCGACAGGCACTTCCCGAACATGTCGATTGAGCTGATCCATAATTTGATGTCGTTCGGGAACGGTCAATTCCGCGTGATCCAGCAAAATGGCCTGTCGCCACAAACCACTCCAGGTATTGTCACCGACCAGCAGTGTCTGCTCTCTGGCCTGCGCCGCCGTCAACCGATCTGCACATTCCATGTACCGCAGCCAGTAGAGCGCATTGTTCATGGCATCCGGGTGATGGAAGGTCCAGAGGCGTTCACAAGAAACCATGCGGTAGTCGGTCACTTGCTCTCTGGGCGGTACGATGTCTGCGCCACGATGAGCAGCAGGCTCGCTTACCTTGTCCGCACACGCGGACAATAGAATAGTTGCTATAAATATCAATACATTATGCACGTAACACTGCCGAACATCAGGCAACAGCATAGCCAAGCCTCGCAACGACAGAGGACGAAAACTCCGTGCAATCATGATTAATTCTCGGTGATTAATGGCAATTCAATACGAAAACAGACATCAGCATAGTCAACCACCACCAGGTTCAGTTCTCCCTGCATGCGGCGGATACAGTCCTGAGCAATACTTAACCCCAACCCGCTGCCCTTTACTGCCCCCTTACGCTGATGGATCCCCTGATAAAAAGGCTCGAAGATCATGCTTCGCTCGGTCTCGGGAATAGGGGTACCGCTGTTGGCGACCTCGATCTGAACCCGATTGCCGACCTGTCGACTCTGGATCCAAATGTTACCGGATTCCTGCCCATAGTGCACCGCATTGGAGTAGAGATTGTCGATTACGCGCATCAACAATGTCGTTTCCGCTCGACAGTTGGACACCGGCAAATCAACATGGGTTCGCATCTGTTTACTTCTTGCAGATAGACTGTGAGCCTCAACCACCATCGCTACGATTGCAGCGACATCGACTCGTTCAAATCCCGTGGGGACATCAGCCAGCTTGCGGTTGTAGTCCAGCAGTTGCTCAATCAACTGCAAGAGATGTCGGCTGCTATTATCCAGAATGGCAACGACGTCTTTTTGATCGTCCGTTAGCGGCCCCGCCACTTCGTCGGCCAGCAGTTCAGCGCCTTCCCGCAGGCTGGCCAGCGGCGTTTTCAGTTCATGAGAGATATGGCGGAGAAATTCGTGGCGTTGTGCTTCCAGCCAGGAAAGGCGCTCGCTTAACCACACAATACGCTGTGCCAGTGATCGAATCTCTTTGGGGCCGCGAAATAGACTGGTTTTACCCGGCGCTTTTCCCTCCCCCATCCGATTAATCATCCGTTCAACTTCCTTGACCGGGCCGATGATCATCCGAGTGAACAGCATCACCAACACCAGGCTCACCAGAAACAATGCCAGCGACTGCCAGCCAAAGAAACGCCCCCGTTCGGCAATATCTTGCTGCAATTGCTGACCTCGAGAGAAAATCACCTCCCGCGTTGCCTGAACCATTTGCGCATTCGTGCGGGAGAAATTCTCCAGTAACAAGGCTGACGCCTGATTTGGCGTACTGTTCTGACACTGAATGTCCGTCAACTGCGCCAGATACTGATTCAGATTCTGGTAATAACTTTTGTCCGGCAGAACCGCCCCGTGCGCGTCAAGCATCTGCGAATACTGCATACGCTGATTTTGATAGAGTTGGGATAAGGTCGGGTCGCCCAAAACGCAATACTGCCGATAGCTGCGTTCAATGGCCAACGCCATACTGACCATGGCTTCGCTGCGGCGCGCATCCGCGAGCGTGGTTCGGTTGATGTTCGCCGCTTTTTCGCTGAGGTTGTCCAGGCTTTTATATGCCTGATATGCCAGAACCAGCAAAGGCAACAGCACCAGCAGAAATGCCATGATAACCAGTTGTCGCAATGAGCGCGGAAACAAGCGCCACGGTTTCAAAGAAATCATTTTACTGTTTGTCCATCCACCAGATTACCGCTTTCAGCATCCTAGCGACCACGATGTAAAGCACAACCCCATTCGGGGAGATTTGCGTAACTGCGCGCATCCGGTGTAACGCATTGCCAGCCGGCCCGTCGCTGTGGCGACTGTTGTCGGCGGTCATTTTGCGCAAGACCGGGCGCATCAAGCAGGGCTATAAAAGCGAAACCCGGTCACACATAACCTGCATGACCGGGTCTCTAAATAGGCGGTGCCTCACTCAACGTGTCGCCCGGTGCTGGATAAAGCGCTTTGCAGAGCAGTTATCCTGATAAATAGGCGATAGGCACCTTTTCTTTTGGCGTCATTCCAGGCGTTATGAGCAATACCACTTGCCAGTTTTGCAATCATAACCAATCGAATGAGCAGCGCTCGTCACTATGCACATAGTGTGCCACTTTAAAAAATAAAAACGCAACAAATTGAAATTAAATAATAAAATAATGACATCATTGTTATTCAATAGGATGTATCGACAACATATCGGGCGGATAGAGGAAAAATACCGTCTATCTGTCGCCTAAAACAGACAGCCCCATGAGGCATAAAAATAATTCTTATTAATCAAATAAATAAATGTCTCTTTTTTGAGACATGCCATATCCTTGTTGTCTCTGATTTGAGACAACCGCATGTTGGCGGCATCGTCTCCCACTTTGGGCGTGTAGTTTCAGGCCGATTGCCGTTTTCACGATATCAAGCGACATTAAAAACGGCGGACGGCCAGTTCTGGATCCAGTGAATAACCATTAAGAATGGGTGCTCAATAAAAACAGGTGCGTTCTCCACTACATTCACGCAACGCTGTCAGTGTGGTCTTCAAGGGGCATCAGTTTTAGTGTCGCTAGGTTATAAAAAATGCCGGCAACGTTTTCTACGACACTTCGCGTTAGCGCGCGGATCTATGCCATAAAAAAAGGGGCCGGCGCCCCTTTTTCAGCTCTACGCTTATATCAACACAGCGCTTACCCCAGTTGACGCCGCGCATTACGGAACATACGCATCCATGGACTATCCTCGCCCCATTCGGCCGGATGCCAGGAGTTGCTGACCGTCCGGAATACACGCTCGGGATGCGGCATCATCACCGTTACACGCCCATTGGCATTGGTGACTGCCGTGATACCGTTCGGCGAACCGTTCGGGTTTGCCGGGTAAATCTCGGTCATCTGTCCATAGTTATTGACATACCGCAGCGCAACCAACTGGTTCTGTTCCAGAGCGACCAGATGCGCCTCATCACGTACTTCCACGCGCCCCTCGCCATGCGATACCGCGATGGGCATCCGTGAACCCGCCATATCCTGCAGGAACAAGGACGGGCTGTGCGCCACCTCCACCAGACTGAATCGAGCTTCGAAACGATCCGATTTATTACGTACAAAACGAGGCCAGTGGTCTGCGCCGGGGATCAATTCCCGCAGATTGGACATCATCTGGCAACCGTTGCATACCCCCAACGCCAATGTTTGCGGGCGCAGGAAGAAGGAAGAAAACTCATCACGCACGCGATTATTAAACAGGATGGACTTGGCCCAGCCTTCGCCTGCGCCCAACACATCGCCATAGGAGAAACCGCCGCAGGCGACCAAGGCATGGAAATCCGTCAGCGCACGACGCCCCGCCAGCAAATCGCTCATGTGCACGTCGATAGCCTCGAAACCGGCGCGATCAAACGCAGCCGCCATTTCGACATGCGAATTAACCCCCTGCTCGCGCAATACCGCCACTTTCGGACGCGCCTGACGGCTGATATAAGGCGCAGCGACGTCTTCCTGCAGATCGAAAGATAACGTCACATTCAGACCAGGATCGTTATCATCCGATTTGGCACGATGCTCTTGATCGGCGCACTGCGGGTTATCACGTAGGCGCTGCATCTGCCAGGTCGTTTCCGCCCACCACTTACGCAGCGTGGTGCGACTTTCGCGATACACCACATTGTCACCCTGGACGATCTCGAAATGGTTCCCCGCTGCGGCCCGTCCCAGATAATGTACGCAGTCGGCAAGGCCGAACCCGGCCAGCACCTGTTCAACCTCCTGACGGCGGGCGGCCTCAATCTGGATCACCGCGCCCAATTCTTCATTAAACAGCACCGCCAGAGAATCTTCTCCCATTGCGCTGATATCTGCCTTGATCCCGCAATGACCGGCAAACGCCATCTCAGCCAATGTCACCAGCAGGCCGCCATCAGAACGATCGTGATAAGCCAGCAGCGCGCCATCGGCCACCAGCTTCTGCATCGCGTTGAAGAAGCCGGCCAATTGTTCCGGATTACGGACATCCGCCGTTTTGCGCCCCAATTGACGATACACCTGGGCCAACGCCGTCGCGCCCAGTGCATGGTGGCCCGCGCCAAGGTCGACCATTAACAGCACGTTGTCCCTGTCGGTACGCAATTGCGGCGTCACGGTATTGCGAACATCGTCAACACGCGCAAACGCGGAGATTACCAGCGACATCGGCGACGTCACGCTACGATCGTCATTGCCTTCCTGCCAGCGGGTTTTCATGGACATGGAGTCTTTACCCACCGGGATCGTCAACCCAAGCGCAGGACAAAGCTCTTCACCGATGGCTTTCACCGCCTCATACAGGCCGGCATCTTCACCGGGATGCCCCGCAGCCGCCATCCAGTTAGCGGAGAGTTTCACCCGCTTCAAATCGCCAATGTGTGTAGCAGCGATATTGGTGATAGCTTCCCCGACAGCCAGACGTGCGGAAGCCGCAAAATTACGCAGCGCCACCGGCGCTCGCTCGCCGATCGACATCGCTTCGCCGTGGTAGCTATCGAGGCTTGCAGTAGTAACGGCGCAATCGGCAACCGGAATCTGCCATGGCCCCACCATCTGATCGCGGGCGACCATGCCAGTTACCGTTCGGTCGCCAATGGTGATCAGGAAGGTTTTCTCGGCCACGACCGGCAAATGCAGCACACGCTCCACCGCTTCCGCCAGATAGATCTCGTTGCGGTTCAGCGGCACGCCTTCCACCACTTTACGCTCAACATCACGCTGCATTTTCGGCGTCTTGCCCAGCAGCACATCCAGCGGCATATCGATAGGCTTGTTGTTGAAGTGACGATCGCTCAGCGTCAGATGCTGTTCTTGCGTCGCTTCGCCGATCACGGCATAAGGCGCGCGCTCGCGTTTACAGATTTCAGCAAACTGCGCCAGTTGCTCCGGCGCCACCGCCAGTACGTAACGTTCCTGGGATTCGTTGCACCAGACTTCCAGCGGGCTCATGCCCGGCTCGTCGTTGGGAATATCGCGCAATTCGAAGCGGCCGCCGCGACCGCCATCGCTGACCAGTTCCGGCATGGCGTTGGAAAGGCCGCCCGCGCCAACGTCATGGATAAAGAGGATCGGATTCTGTTCGCCCAACTGCCAACAGCGGTCGATAACTTCCTGGCAACGACGTTCCATTTCCGGGTTGTCGCGCTGAACGGAAGCAAAATCCAGGTCGGCGTCAGATTGGCCGGACGCCATGGAAGATGCCGCCCCGCCGCCCAAACCGATATTCATCGCCGGGCCACCCAGCACAATCAGTTTGGCGCCAACGCTGATGTCCCCTTTTTGCACATGTTCGTCGCGAATATTGCCAATCCCGCCCGCCAGCATGATGGGTTTGTGATAACCCCGAATTTCGACGCCGTTGTGGCTGTCCACGGACTCTTCGTAAGTACGGAAATAACCGGCAATGGCCGGACGGCCGAATTCATTATTGAATGCAGCACCGCCCAACGGGCCTTCCACCATGATATCCAGCGCGCTGACAATGCGATCCGGTTTTCCGAAATCCTGTTCCCATGGCTGCACGAAATCGGGAATGCACAGGTTGGAAACCGAGAATCCCACTAACCCCGCCTTGGGTTTAGCGCCGCGCCCGGTCGCCCCCTCATCACGGATTTCGCCGCCGGAACCGGTGGCGGCGCCCGGCCAGGGAGAAATAGCTGTCGGGTGGTTGTGGGTTTCGACTTTCATCAGAATATGGGCATCTTCCTGATGATATTCATACACGCCCTGAGGGTTCGGGAAGAAACGGCCGACCGACGAGCCTTCCATCACGGCGGCATTGTCTTTATACGCGGAAAGCACATGTTCAGGCGTATGTTCGAAAGTGTTTTTAATCATTTTAAACAGCGA
The DNA here is from genome assembly GCF_000400505.1 of Musicola paradisiaca NCPPB 2511. Lineage (NCBI taxonomy): Bacteria > Pseudomonadati > Pseudomonadota > Gammaproteobacteria > Enterobacterales > Pectobacteriaceae > Musicola > Musicola paradisiaca. The sequence continues at coordinate 3,215,688 of NZ_CM001857.1, forward strand.
TTTAGGCTGTTTTTCACCGTCAATGACCCAATCGGCGTTAAAAATTTTATGCCGACAGTGTTCCGAGTTGGCCTGCGCGAACATATACAACTCGATATCCGTCGGGTTACGTCCCATCCGGGTGAACGCATCCAGCAAATAATCAATCTCGTCATCCGCCAGCGCCAGCCCCAGACGGACGTTGGCGGCTTCAAGCGCCTCACGTCCCTGCAACAGGATTTCCACACGCTTCAACGGCGCCGGCTGATGATGGGAGAACAGCGCGCTTGCTTGCTGCATATCGCTAAATACGCTTTCCATCATGCGATCATGCAGCAAACCGCCCAGTTCTTTCCATTGTTCATCGCTCAACGTAGGCGCATGAATATAGAAAGCCAGACCACGTTCAAGACGGAGAATTTTCTGCAGCCCGCAGTTATGCGCAATATCCGTTGCCTTGGAAGACCAGGGAGAAATGGTGCCTGGGCGAGGAGTCACCAGCAGCAGACGGCCGGTTGGTTCATGTTCGGTCAGCGAGGGGCCGTATTTCAGCAGGCGGGCCAGACGCGATTGCTCATCCTGGCTTAACGGGGCACTCACATCGGCAAAATGCACGTACTCAGCATAAATGTCGCTGACGGGCAGATGGTATTCCTTACACCGGGCCAGCAATTTATTGATACGAAAAGCCGAGAAGGCAGGTGAACCACGCAGTATTTCCATCATCTAAAATTTCTCTTGTCTTCGGTGCACTGACGTTAGTGCGTTATGGCGCTACAGGGGTGGGAAACGCACGCCATTATAAAGAATAGTGACGGACGACGAAACCGTTTGCGCAGGGATTGTTGCAGATCGTCAGAGGGCTGGAGCCCCACAGTAGACAAAGGAATAAAAGTTGCACAGTGACGATTTGTTGCGCAAAATGCCCTCCAACTCTGGGAAATAGCACACAAAAAACTGCCGTTACAGACAGACTGGCCACCTGGCCACCGAGAGATAACTCTTTGAAACGTTTGACGATAAACTATTTTTTCATCGGGGTAATCGCTCTGCTGCTGACGCTGGCGCTGTGGCCGAATATTCCATGGCGCAGTAACCAGGAGTTCCAGCTCAGACAGATCCTTTCACGCGGGGAATTACGTATCAGCACCATTGCGTCTCCGCTGACCTATACCCCCAACAACGGTTCGCCCACCGGCCTTGACTACGAACTGGCTAAACGATTCGCCGATTATCTTGGCGTGAAGCTGGTGGTTTCGGTGCGTCAGAACGTTGACGAGCTGTTCAACGATCTCGATAACGGCGATGCCGACCTGCTCTGCGCCGGTCTGATTTACAACCATGAGCGACTGAACCGTTTCCGTACCGGGCCTGCTTATTATTCCGTCTCTCAGCAGCTGGTCTATCGGCTGGGCAATCCCCGGCCGGCCACACTGGATAAGTTGCAAGGCCGGTTAACACTATTGTCGGGTTCCGCGCATATCGCCACATTACGGGCACTAAAATCGGCCCGCTATCCCCAGTTGAGCTGGGAAGCCGCGGCGGATATCTCCGAACAGGATCTGCTAAAACAGGTTGCCGACGGCAAACTCGACTACACCATCGCCGACTCCGTCACCATCGGTCTGATGCAGAGAATTCATCCCCAACTCGCCGTGGCCTTTGACCTCAGCGATGAAGAGCCCGTCACCTGGTATCTGCGACGGACGCATGATGATAGCCTCTCCGCCGCGCTGCTGGATTTTTTCAGTCAGGCCATGGAAGACGGCACGCTGGCCCGGCTGGAAGAAAAGTATCTCGGGCATGTGGGGAACTTCGATTATGTGGACACCACGACATTTCTCAACGCTATCGACAGCACCCTGCCCGGCTTACGCCCACTGTTTGAAAAGTACGCACGGGAAATCGACTGGAAACTGCTGGCGGCCATCTCTTATCAGGAATCGCATTGGAACCCGCTTGCGACGTCGCCAACAGGCGTTCGCGGGCTGATGATGCTGACGCGCAATACCGCGGATAGTCTGGATGTCGCCGACAGGCTTAACCCGGAAGAGAGTATTCGCGGCGGCGCTCAGTACCTGTCCCGCATGATGCAATTAATTCCCGCCAGCATACCGGCGGATGAACGTATCTGGTTCGCGCTTGCCGCTTATAACATGGGCTACGCCCATATGATGGATGCACGCAAATTAACCGAAACGCAAAAAGCGAACCCCGATAGCTGGGCAGAGGTTAAAACTCGTCTGCCGTTGTTGAGCCAAAAGCGCTATTACGCGCAAACCGCCAACGGATACGCACGCGGTCAAGAGGCCTACAACTATGTGGAAAATATCCGCCGTTATATGGTGAGTCTGGTGGGATATCTGTCGGAAAAAGAGAGTAAAGAACAGCAACAACAGTTGCTGGCTCGTGCCTATCCGGTGGTACCGCCGGAACAGATACCGCCGACGAAACCCGCGCCCTGACGTCATGGCCGGCTCGTCACCAGTCATGCGTTTCCGGCTGCCCGCGCCGCCTTCTGCTGCTGCCGGCGCATGCGAAAAAAATCGCTCAGCAGCGTTGAACACGCCTCCGCCAGCACGCCTGATGTAATCGCGACCTGATGATTCATTCCCGGATGTCGCAAAATATCCACCAGCGAACCGGCCGCGCCGGTTTTGGCATCGGCCGCGCCGTAAACCAGGCGTGAAATGCGGCTATGCACCATCGCTCCGGCACACATAATGCAAGGCTCTAGCGTAATGTAGAGCGTGGTATCCAACAGACGGTAATTCTGCAGCACCCGGCCGCCCTGCCGCAGCGCCATCATTTCGGCATGAGCGGTAGGGTCATGCTGACCAATGGGGCGATTCCAGCCTTCGCCAATCACCTTACCGCCTTGCACCAACACGGCCCCCACCGGCACCTCCCCTTCATCCCAGGCGCGCTGAGCCAATATCAGCGCATGGCGCATCCAATACTCATCATCCGCAAGGGTATCCATGGTTCCTCCGTTCAGGGTGTTTACAGCAAGCGGCCGGCATTATACACAGCCTACCCCCAGGGACGCAGCTGGCCTGACGCAGTTACGCGCCAGCGCTGCCGACAACAGGCCATCAGTGGATTGTCGTGGCGGCTGTCGCTGTAGCCGCTCTCAAACCTCAGCGGTTTCCCCAACCGATGTTCCAGTTGAACCACTTTTTCACGCCCCAGGCAGCGCAGAGTCAACACCCAGCCGCCGCAGCGCCGGGTTATCTGGCTTCCTATCAGATGAACTTCCGGCATAAAGGGAACATCGCAGTACACCGCTTCCACCAAATGCTGCGGAGAACCGGTGATCACCCATACCTGCGTGTTCTGTTCGGCAAGACAAGACATCAAGCGCTGTCGCACCAATGGAAAAGGGGTTATCCGCCGCCGGAAATGCTCGATAAACTGTTGTTCCAGACGTAAAAGCCGCGCCTCGCTTCTACCGAAGGTTATCCCCCAAAGCAGCAAACTCACCGGCCAGCGCCGCGTATGGCCGCACACCCACATTCCGAGCCCCACTACCGGCAGCAGCGGTGCCAGCAGCAACAGATTCAACGGCAGTCGGCGGAGCAAAAAACGCAAAAACGCCCCGAACAGATCCTGACGATGCAGCGTTCCATCCAAATCAAAAAACACCCTGCGGGATGAAGCCGCTTCCGGCGTTAACATCGTTATTTCGTCTGCCATCGTGTCGCCCATTTATGGTTGCAAGGCATTTCGCAGGTAGCCGTCCTGCCGCGCCAGACGACGCCGGGATTCTTCGACATCGCAACCGGTAAGGATCATGACAATGGCGGGTTTGACTTCATACCCGGTTTGAGCCAGATAGTGCCGTGCGCTTTCCCGATCCGTACCGGTGGCTTCCATCAGGATTCGGCAGGCGCGATCCACCAGCTTCACATTGGTGGCTTTTACATCCACCATCAGATTCTGATAGACCTTCCCCATCCGTACCATCGCCCCGGTAGAGATCATATTCAGGATCAGCTTTTGCGCCGTACCCGACTTCAGACGTGTCGACCCCGTCAGTACCTCCGGCCCTACCACGGGAGAAATAGCGAACTCGGCCTCCTGCGCGATGGGGGAGAGCGGGTTGCAGGAAATGGCCGCGGTGCGGCATCCAAGCCTGCGGGCATAGCGCAGCCCGCCAATGACATAAGGCGTCCGGCCGGAGGCGGCCAGCCCTATCACCATATCCGCCGAGCTCAACGACAATGCCGCCAGATCGGACCCGCCGAGTTGCGGATCGTCCTCCGCCCCCTCTACCGCCTTGAACATGGCTCCCGAACCGCCGGCGATAAGGCCGATGACGCAATCGTGCGGGATACCGAATGTCGGCGGGCACTCGGATGCATCCAGCACCCCCAGCCGACCGCTGGTTCCTGCCCCCATATAAATGAGACGCCCGCCGGATTTCAGGCAGTCGGCCGTCGCATCCACAACCGCAGCGATATCAGGCAGGATCTGGCTGATAGCCTCAGGCACTTTCCGATCTTCCTGGTTGAACAGCGCCATCATCTCCAGCGTCGACAGTTGATCCAACGACATTGACGCCGGATTGCGCGTTTCTGAAATTAACGCTCCCAAGTCCATCATTTTCCTCACTTCTGGTTCCAGGCAACACCAGGCCCTGATAAAAGTATCAACCGGTCTACCACCCGGTCTCTCACGGTACATCAATATTCCGAGCATAAAAAACGGCTTGCAGGCGCACCGGCAAGCCGTTTTATGGAAAAATCCGCCCAGGATCAGAACATCTTGTCTTCGTCTTCACGGATCAACGCATCCAGACCGCCCAGCGTCTCACGCGCCTGCGCCCGATTGACGAGCTTTTGCTGTGCTGCCTCCGGGAAATCGGTGATGCTGACTTGTCCCTTGGTGATCAGAACCTGGATAAGATCTTCCAGCACGCGCACCATTTCCAAATCACTGCTGCGCAGTTTCTCAATACTCGCCAGAATAGCTTGCTGATTATTCATCCAGGCTATTGCCTCAACGGAATCATCGGGAAGTTCACCGTTCATATCAGAAAACGGCGCTTTCTCTACCCTGATCAAATGACCGCTGTTGTCACGCAAAATATAAAACATAAAAAAGCCCTTTTTTATTTACTTGTGAAATCCTTACGTTACTGGAACAAGGATTCACTCCTGATTGCGATGTCATTACACTTCAGTGCGCTCTGGGGAGTGGATCCAACAGATTCAGCCCGTATCAACATGCCGCCCCATCGCGTTTATCCCATCATGCGCGAGACAAAATCAGACGGTGCCATGACCTTCGCTACCCGGTCTCAAAACCGCCGTCGTATTCTGTCAAAAGGTGGCTTCCCCAGATAGATATGAAGGTTTTATTCCGAGTAGTGCTTTACCCGGCACGATCGATACCCTCAGATTGGACAGATAGCCGCTTCCGTCTTAACCCGACACGACATCATCGATCTGTCGCTCAGAATGTCACCTCAACGCAGGTTGAGCAAGATATCGTCAATAATACTCGTCCGAGTTCACGGCTAAACCCGCCCTTGACTGCGCACCGCCAGCCATTTACGCGACAATATCTTCGGCGAGTAGAATGAAGAGTTGCGTCCGATACGTTCTACCATCAATAATACTTGTAACTGTTAACTGTATGAGTCCAATGCATTCAGTCAATGCATTTGAGTTATATCACTTTTTTGATTGGCCTCGACGCTTTTGCCACCGGGCAGTCATGATGGTTAGGGAACACGCCACAGCATGAATGCATTTCATGGACAACCGCCGGATGATACGGAAAATCCCGTGTCTCGCCACTATCAGGATCTTCGCAGTCGTCATGATGACCCGCTGCTCGACAGCCTTTTGGTGCTGTGCCGGTTACAGGGGAAAGCCTCCAGCCGCACGGCGCTGACCGCCGGATTACCCCTGAAAGAACAGCGTTTAACCATCAATTTGCTACCGACAGCCGCAGCCCGTGCCGGTTTGCAGGCCCGGATCCTCAAACGCTCATTATCAGCAATCCCCAGAATGTCGCTGCCTGCCATGCTGATGCTCCGGGAAGGCCGGGCGGCTATCCTGCTGGGGTGGAATGACGATGGGTCGGCCCGTATCATGCCGAGCGAAACGGAGGGCGGCGAAATAACCCTCGACCACAATACCCTACAGCAGAATTACCTGGGTTTGGTGCTGTTCGCCCAGCCGCGTCATCGCTTTGAACAGCATGTTTCTCCGCTACTGTCCCGGGCTTATTTATGTGTCAGCGAAATCCTGAACTTGTCGCGCTTCTTTTATCTGGATGCCGCTATCGCCAGTCTGCTGATAAGCGCCATCGCGCTAAGTCTTCCGTTATTCGTGATGCACATTTACGATCAGGTAATTCCCCGCCAAACCACCGAAACCCTGTGGATGCTGGCTTCCGGCATCATCATTGCTCAGTTGTTTGAGCTGTTGCTGCGTGCTCTACAGCATCTCTGCCTGAACAAAGCAGCCAAAAGAATCGATGTGACCGCGTCTGCGACATTATTCGAACGGTTATTGGGCATGCAGACCGCATCCCGGCAGCAAGCAAGCCCACTCATTCACAACATGCTTGCCCTGCAGGGATTGAGAAACTTTCTCACCCCCCAAAATTTGAGCGCGCTGCTGGATATTCCGTTTACCGTGCTGGCATTGATCGCCATGGGGTTTATCGGCGGGCCGTTGGTTTGGGTTCCGTTGCTGACATGTCTGGGGCTGAGTGCGACATACTGGCTCTTACAATTTCCGTTATCAAACGCCATCAGGAAATCACAACCGCTTCTCAGTGAACAAACCTCGTTACTGATAGAAACCTTGTCCGGGCTGGATACCATCAAAATCAACAATGCAGAGAGTGAACGGCAATACCAATGGGAGCAAAATGTTGGGTTGCTCAGCCGGCTCAGGGCCCGCATCAACTCACTGGCCGCCTTTTCCTCCAGCCTGACTCACTGGGGAACACAATTCGCCGGGCTCATCATCGTGGTACTGGGCGTCTACCGAATCATGGGCGATACGCTCTCGCCCGGCGCATTGATCGCCTGTTATATGTTCAACAGCCGAATACTGGCGCCTCTGAATACGTTGGCCACCCGCCTGAGCCGCACGCTTCATGCCCGTCTGGCGGTGGATGCCGCCCATCAGATACTGCAATCACCGCAGGAACGCCATGAAGCGCAACGACCGCTCACACGAGAAAATATTCGCGGCAGCATTGAATTTCGCGATGTCACCTTTCAGTACCCGGAGCAAAAAAAATGCACGCTGATCGATCTTAACCTTTCGATTCGCCCCGGTGAAAAAGTCGGCATTATCGGCAGAACCGGATCGGGAAAAAGCACATTGGAAAAATTGCTGCTCGGGCTTTATTCCCCTTCGCACGGCAATTTGTTAATTGACGGAATGGACGCTCGCCAGCTGGATGTCGGCGATCTGCGCCATAACATCGGCTATGTACCGCAGGATATCCAGCTATTCAACGGGACGTTGCGCGAGAATCTGCTCTGCGGCGCACGTTATATCGAAGACGAGGCCATGTTGAAAGCGGCCGAAATTGCCGGGATTAACGAATTCGCCCGGTTACACCCTGACGGATACAACCTGCAGGTCGGCGAGCGCGGCTTACAGTTATCCGGGGGGCAGCGGCAAGCCGTCGCCATCGCTCGCGCCTTACTGCTGGAACCGCCGATCCTGGTGATGGATGAGCCCACCAGCGCAATGGACAACAGCAGTGAAGACCGGTTTCGTCAGGCGCTGATGCCTGGCCTTGAGGGTAAGACGCTGATATTGGTCACTCATCGGGTTTCCATGTTGGCGCTGGTCGACAGGCTCATCATTCTTGATAAGGGGCGTGTGATTGCCGATGGCCCCAAAACAATTGTGATGGATGCATTAAAGAACGGTCAGATCAATACATCGCGCTGATATTCGAGCCACGGTTCGAACCCATTCGATTGCGGGCGGGATATTCATCAGGGTCAGGCATCATAACGGTGCGATGTGATGCGACAGCCAAGGTGGGTGCATATCAGATAGAAGAGGAAACGCGGCAGATATGCAGCGGGTCTCTGTCGAACTCACTGGTGGGTGCTATTGAGATCGTGGTAGATCTGGGTCTGGCTCCGCCCCAACGCTTTAGCCTGGTACATGGCGGCATCTGCGTTGATTGCCAGCGTCAGCGAATCCGTTCCATGCTCCGGATATAGCGCAATACCGATACTGCACGATATATCGAGCTTCTTCCCTTCGATAAAGAAGGGCTCATTCAAGGCATGATGGATTTTATCTGCAACATACAGCGTATTTTCAATTTCCTTAATTCCCTGCAACAGGATGATGAATTCATCACCGCTTCGGCGATATACGGTGTCGGTATCTCGCACCGCGCTGCGCATACGTACAGCAGCTTCCTTCAACAGCAAATCACCTGTCGCGTGGCCAAAGGTATCATTGATTTGTTTAAACTTGTCCAGATCGAGGAACATCAGTGCGATCTTCCTGCCGGTCTGCTTGGAGAGTTGGATAGCTTGCTCCATCTGCTCGGCAAACGTTAACCCATTCGCCAGCGATGTGAGAGAATCGTAATGCGCCAGCTGGCGGTAATGCTCTTCGCTGCGACGCAACATATCGATTGCGCGATATCGCTCGATCGCTACGGCGACCAACTGCGCCGATTTTTCAATGGATGCAATCTCATCTTCCGTCGGAGAATAGACTTTTCGATGATAAACGCTAAGGACACCTAATATTTCTTTGTTCTGACCAAAAATAGGCTCCGACCAACATGAACGTAGCCCGGCATACAATGCCAGACCTTTATAAAGAGACCAGTGAGGATGTGTAGATATATCTTCTGCAATAACACGTTTTCCGCTATATGCAGCGGTTCCAAAAGAAGCGGCACCATCAGCAATCTTCACGTTATGCATGGCATTTTTATAAAAGCCCGGCAGGCTGGGCGCAGAACCCAGAGTCAAACATTTCTTTTCCTTATCAACCAGCAATACAGAGCACACGATACGCCCAGGGTTTTTCTCTTCCACGCTGAAAATAATTGCGTCAAGAATATCTTTCAGCGGCGCGCCGCTAGATAGCAGCTCCAGTGCGCGATTATATGAATTATCATGATGTTCCTGAGTCTTACGCTCGGTAATGTCTATTTTTATACCAACATACTGCATAGAATTGCTGGCTTTATTATATATTTTTACGATACTGGCTTTTTCCCAATATAACTGTCCGTTTTTCTTACGATTAATAAACTCTCCATTCCAGACCTCACCTTTATTCAGCGTTGACCATAATTCGTCATAAACACTGGCATTGGTCATTCCGGAACTTAATATATTGGTTTTTCTGCCAAGAATCTCTTCCGCCTCATATCCCGACATCGTCGTGAATTGACGATTCACATAAACGATTTCACAGTTTTCATCAGCAATCATTATCGATGCAGGGCTGTACTCGGCAGCGAAGAAAATCATATTCAGAAAATCTTGCTTTTTTTGATCTGAATTGCTTTTCTCCTGAAGCCGACGATTTCTTGCCGAGGAAACCACTAAGAGCACTATTAATAGAATTATTATAATTTCATACACAATAACACTCCCCTCAGGCCCAAATGGTCCTGAACGTACAAAACGTCGAATCACTGAAAATGAAAATCCCGGCAAAAACATCCCCTCACATGGGTTTTCAGGGTCGGCACATTTCCGGAGAGTAGAAAGGGAGAATAAAAAAACTATCCGGCTCTGATGGATAGTTCACAAACATAAAAACGACAGCATAAAGCCTCCATATCGCCGCGTGCAGCCCCCAAGGGTAAGAATCAGGCACTAATTGAATCAGCTATATTAATAATCGTTATAGATATAAGCTTGACTAATAATTAGATACAACCCTTTACGCATTTTGTAGCGCAATATTGTGACCATCAATTTTTCGTAAGCAAATCACTTATACCAATAGGTAATATTATTTTAATCAAAAAAATCTATCATAAGCTTATTTTTGATCGTTGGTAACAAACATTTATACTTTTTTATTAAAAATCAAATAATTACATAGCGCATTCAACTATAGGTGCTGTCATTGAGAAATGATCTCGTTTTCAACAAAATAGCGCTTTCTCACGTCAAAAACTCAATCATCTACCACATAAAACACTAGTTTTTTACAAAAAACAAGCCATAAAAACATGAACCCCACCATTAGTAAACTAATAATTTATTTTTCGTTATAGAAAAATCCAGGGCCGCTCCTGACGCGGTCAGCGCTCCCTGGTATACAAAAGAGAACGCTGTGGACAAAAACGATACATGGGGTTGCAGAGAAAATCTTGGCAAAAAAATTGGTGATCTAGAGTTCGGTGTGAAGACTGTCTATTTTTTCAAAAGGTTGAGGTCTGGAAAGGAAATACCCTTGCGCAGCAGAGGCTTTAGACTGTTTAACTATCTCCCATTCTTCTTCGGTTTCAACACCTTCAATCACTACGTCGTTGCAATAACTGGCCAGTAACGTGATCAGATAAGGAAATAGCTGACGTCCTTGCTCCGTTTTCAACAACATAATGAATAACTCTCTGGCTATTTTGATACAGTCATACTTGGTCAGAGAAAGAGAAGAAAAATTAGCAACGCCACATCCAAAATCATCCAGCCACAATCGATTGGCCTCTGGCAACCCCGCCAGCTTGTCTTTGGGGAGCACATCCAGGTTCTCTACCAATTCAAAACGCAACCATGGCATAGAAGAGAGCAATTTCTTTGCTGCGCGGTTGTCCTGCAGCGCCAGAAGCGTCAAACCATCGATATTGACGGACGCACGCAGGCCATCGTTCTGGAAACGGAGAGACCACTGATTCAGAAACCGAAGTTGATCAATAACAATATCCAACCGTTCGACAACATTAAGGTGGGAAAAGTATTTCTCGGGCGAGAGCAGAGTCTGGGGAGAAGAGGGATGAAATACGGCGGTCAACAATTCGATTCCCATCAGCCGACCTGATGTTCGATAAATCGGTTGAAACGTATAGCGTCTATGGCAACTGCGCCACGAATCAACATCAACGCATCCTTCTTCTCCTGATGAAGAGATGGCAGGGCCGGACTGATTAAAGTGACTATTTTGCTGCACCAGATATTCCGCCATGAAAGATACGCTTACCAACAAAAAATATACCACATGCACATATAAGTTTATCGAGTGAACCCTGACAAACTTTATCCTGGCTGGATGTAAGATGAATTACATTACAAAGTAAACATGACGGATACATTGCATGGGAAAAATTGTTTTTATATCAAAAGACTATGAAAGAAAACACACTGCAACTACATAATCAAGTTAAGTCTACCCGCCATATACGCTATCAATCAGCAGAATAGACTCTGTTTTTGTGTTTTACTCGGCTTCATCGCCTTGATGAAGGTGCCGAGTGTGTAAAACACATTGCCAGAGTATAATCGGCGCCGTTTTATAGAAGGGAAATAATATGGCTCTGCTGATTACCGCAAAATGCATCAACTGCGATATGTGTGAACCGGAATGCCCTAATCAGGCAATCTCCATGGGGATAGAGATTTATGAAATAGATCCGTTACGCTGTACCGAATGTGTCGGACATTATGACATCCCTACCTGCCAAAGGGTTTGCCCGATCGATAATACGATCCTGAAAGATCCCAACCGCCAGGAAAGTACCGAGCAACTTTGGGAGAAATTCGTTCAATTGCACCATGCGGATAAACTCTGACTCGTCATTCAACTTTCAATGATGACCGTGGCACAAGCATAGTGCCGCTCATCCGCCAGAGAAACATGAATGTGTCTTACACCCATTTCCGCAGCCAGTTCTGCCGCGCGATCGAGCAATTTCAGTTCAGGTTTTCCCATTCCATTGTTGGACACCTCAAAATGGGCAAAAGCCAGGCCGTTTCGAATTCCGGTACCAAACGCTTTAGCCGCAGCTTCCTTTACTGCGAAACGCTTGGCAAGAAAACGAATCGGCTGATGATGCATCTGATATTGCCGCCACTCATGCTCACTCAGAACCCGTCTGGCCAAACGGTCGCCGGAACGCCCGGCCACCGCTTCAATTCTGGCGATCTCTACAATATCCGTACCGAGCCCCAGAATTGCCATTAACGACGGGCTTCCCGCATCAGGGACTTCATGTCTGCGACTGCGTCGGCGAGACCACTCATCACTGCTCTACCAATAATGGCGTGACCGATGTTCAACTCATGCATCTCAGGCAGTGCTGCAATGGGTTGTACATTGTGATAGGTCAATCCGTGCCCGGCATTAACGTTAATCCCCAGGCCAGCGGCATAAGAGGCCGCCTCACGAATGCGGGCAAATTCCAGCTGGCGGGTGTGTTCATCAACCGCATCGGCATAGGCGCCAGTGTGGATTTCAATATAGGGTGCGCCACAGGCGGCGGCAGCGTCTATCTGCGCATGATTCGCATCAATAAACAGGGAAACCTGAATCCCGGCATCGCGCAATCTGGCTACTGAGATCTTCATTCTTTCCAACTGTCCGGCAACGTCCAGGCCGCCTTCCGTTGTGACTTCCTGGCGTTTTTCCGGGACCAGGCAACAAAAATGCGGTTTCAGTTCGCAGGCAATAGCCAGCATTTCATCAGTCACTGCCATTTCCAGGTTCATCCGGGTCTGGATAGTTTGACGCAACAACCTGACATCCCTATCGGTGATATGACGCCGATCTTCCCGCAAATGCACAGTGATCCCGTCTGCTCCCGCCTGCTCGGCGATAAATGCCGCCTGCACCGGATCTGGATACGCAGTACCACGCGCATTACGCAAGGTGGCGACGTGATCGATATTTACGCCCAACAACAACTCAGACATGATTTATCCTTCATCAGCAAAACGATTGCGGCAGTGTACACCCATGATAACCGCGACGGCATATTCACATTAACTTATGCCTCTCCTTTCGAAGGCAGCATGTATCGTTTAGGCAGAAATTGCCGAAACAGTTCTCTGCTTTTCAGCGGGCGAGGCCCCAAATAAGGCTTCAGAGCGATGCGAGTGAAACGTTTAGCCGCACGCAACGTCTCCATATCCGGGAATTCGCGGGCAGCAAGCGCCTGTAACTCCCGACCGGTAAAACTACGATTATCCACCACCAGACTGGCGATGAACCCTTTTTCTTCCCGGTAACGGTAAGTCATCGTGTCGGAAACCGGCTGGCCGCTGCCCGCGCAGTGGAGAAAATCAACGCCGTACCCAAGATGCGCCAATAATGCCAGTTCGAATCGCCGCAAGGCAGGCTCCGGAGACCCTTGTGCTGCGGCAAGTTGTTGCAAGCAATAAAGATAATCAAAGAATAAAGCGGAATAGTCGGTTTCGAATTCCAGGACTCGCATCAGCAGTTCATTGACATATAAACCGCTATAGAGCAAAGCACCATGAAGTGGTAATGCCAGCGAAACGGGCTCGGCATTGCGCAGCGTTTTGACTTCGCCGCGCCCTCCCCAACGAACCAGCAGCGGCGTAAACGGTTGGAGAGCACCTTTAAGGTTTGAACGACGAGCTCGGGCTCCTTTGGCCAACACTCTGACCCGCCCTTCATTTTCAGTGAACAAGTCCAGCAGCAGGCTGGTTTCACTATAAGGTCGCCCATGAAGCACAAATGCGCGCTGCCAGCCCTCCATAGGCATCGACCCTTATAGATCGTCGATATATCCCAGGCTACGCAGCGCACGTTCATCGTCCGCCCAGCCTGATTTAACTTTCACCCACAGTTCGAGATGAACCCGGGCTTCGAACATCCGTTCCATATCCTGACGCGCTTCAATGCCAATCGTCTTGATCTTGGCGCCTTTATTGCCAATCACCATTTTCTTTTGGCCTTCGCGCTCGACCAGAATTAACCCGTTGATGTCATACCCACCACGCTCATTGGCGACGAAGCGTTCAATCTCCACTGTTACCGAATACGGCAACTCTTCGCCCAAAAAACGCATCAGTTTTTCACGGATAATCTCGGACGCCATAAACCGCTGGGAACGATCGGTAATATAGTCTTCCGGAAAATGATGCAGGCTCTGCGGCAAATGTTTACGCACAATGCTGGCAACCGCATCAACGTTAGTGCCTTTTTCCGCTGAAATAGGCACCACATCCAGGAATTTCATCTTTTCGCTCAGCATCTGGATATGGGGCAACAACAAAGACTTATCCGTAATGTTGTCGACCTTATTGATCGCAAGCACGACCGGTGTTTTCTGTTCCCGCAACTTATTGACCACCATCTCGTCATCGTCGGTCCAGTGGGTACCTTCCACAACGAAAACAATGAGTTCCACATCACCAATCGAACTGCTGGCGGCACGGTTCATCAACCGGTTGATGGCTCGTTTTTCTTCAATGTGTAGACCTGGCGTATCCACATAGATGGCCTGATACGGCCCTTCCGTATGGATCCCCATAATGCGGTGACGTGTCGTCTGCGGTTTGCGGGAGGTAATAGATATCTTCTGACCCAGCAACTGGTTCAGTAAGGTGGATTTGCCGACATTCGGACGGCCAACTATTGCGACAAAGCCGCAGTAGGTTTGCTCTTCGCTCATTCAAGTTCCAGCTTTTTCAACGCTTGTTCGGCCGCAGCCTGTTCAGCTTTGCGACGGCTTGACCCGGTTCCCACTACCGGCTCGCTGAAACCGCTAACCTGGCAGTGAATAGTGAATTCCTGATCGTGTGCTTCACCCCGCACCTGCACCACCAGATATGTCGGCAGCGGAAGATGTCGTCCTTGCAAAAACTCTTGCAATCGGGTTTTCGGATCTTTCTGTTTATCTCCAGGACTGATGGCATCCAGACGGCTCTGATACCATTTGAGAATCAGACGTTCGACCGCCTGAATATCACTATCCAGGAACACACCGCCAATCAACGCTTCCACGGTATCCGCCAGAATGGATTCGCGACGAAAACCGCCGCTTTTCAACTCTCCCGGCCCAAGCCGCAGACACTCGCCCAATTCAAATTCCCGGGCAATTTCCGCCAGCGTATTGCCACGAACCAATGTAGCGCGCATCCGGCTCATATCGCCTTCATCAACGCGAGGAAAACGATGATATAACGCATTAGCGATCACAAAACTCAGAATGGAATCTCCGAGAAATTCCAGCCTTTCATTATGTTTACTGCTGGCGCTACGATGGGTCAGAGCCTGCAATAAAAGATCGTATTGTTGGAAAGTATAACCTAGTTTTTTTTGTAAGCGATTTATGAGGATGGGATTCATGTGTTACCAGAAAACCTATAATGCTTTATTAAACAACAGCATACGGAACAGACCTGTCTTTTCATACTACTAGTCAACACTGTTTCGTTTGCAGTGGCTCCCACCCGGGAGCCTGCGTTTATTTATTTGAAATATTCTACAACGGAAGACTCAAATATGCTGCGTGTTTATTTACATTGATTTAATGAATACCGCCAATCCGACTCAGACGAATGCCGGTAGGCCATTCACCTTCCTGTTTCTCAAAACTCATCCAGATTGCCGTTGCTTTGCCGACCAGATTCTTCTCCGGCACAAATCCCCAGTAGCGGCTGTCCGCACTATTATCTCGATTGTCACCCATCATGAAATAATGACCGGCGGGGACAACCCAGGATGCCAACGGCTGTCGCGACTGTTGATAGTACATCCCCAACTGATCCTGCGCGCCGGGAACCATCAGAATATTATGCGTAACTTCACCCAGCGTCTCTTTACGAGCCGCCATGCGAATACCCTCGCTGGGCTGACCAACCGGGATCTGATAGAAACCACTACTCATCTCGCGGCCAGTGCCGCTAAAAGTCTGTACAAAATCACTGGCTTCAACATTGCTATAAGTCACCGGCAACGCCTTGTCGCAACGCTGTGGATCACTGCACCCTGGCTGGATGGTGACTTGCTTGGCGAGCGGATCATAGCTGACGCGATCACCCGGCAATCCCACCACCCGCTTGATATAGTCCAGCCTCGGGTTGACAGGGTACTTGAACACAGCAATGTCGCCACGTTGCGGATGCCCGGTTTCCAGCAGCGTCGTCTGGGTTATCGGGTCCTTAATGCCGTAGGCGAATTTCTCCACCAGAATAAAATCCCCAATCAGCAAGGTCGGCATCATTGAACCAGACGGAATCTGGAACGGTTCGAAGATAAATGAACGCACGATAAACACTAACGCTAATACCGGGAATACTGATGCACAGGTTTCAATCCAACCGGGCTGCTTCAGGCTGACCACCGGTGATGTTTCACCAACAGCGCTACCCGCTTGCTGACTGAGCGCCGCGGCTTTGGTGCGGCGAGCCGGGGCCCATTTGAAACGCTCCAGGCACCAAACAATGCCAGTCACCAGCGTCGCCAACGCCAGAATCAAGGCAAACATATTGGCCATGCCAACTCCTCAGGTGTTATTTACTTTCCTTGCCCACATGCAGAATGGCCAAAAACGCTTCCTGCGGCAGTTCGACGTTACCTACCTGCTTCATGCGTTTTTTACCCTCTTTCTGTTTTTGCAACAGTTTCTTCTTACGGCTGACATCACCGCCATAGCACTTGGCCAGAACGTTTTTACGCAGCTGTTTCACGGTGGATCGCGCGATAATGTGGTTGCCGATAGCCGCCTGAATAGCGATATCGAACTGTTGACGCGGGATTAAATCCTTCATTTTTCCACCAACTCGCGGCCGCGGTACTGTGAATTCTCGCGATGGGTAATCAATGCCAGCGCATCGACCCGCTCGTTATTAATCAACACATCCACTCGCACCATGTCGGACGTCTGGAAACGTTTGAAGCCATAATCCAGAGATGCATAACCGCGTGATGTCGATTTGAGGCGATCAAAGAAATCCAACACCACTTCAGCCATTGGAATGTCATAAGTCAGCGCAACCTGGTTGCCGTGATAAACCATATTGGTCTGCACACCACGCTTTTCTACGCACAGAGTAATCACATTGCCCAGATACTCCTGCGGCATTAGCATATGGCATTCTGCGATCGGCTCCCGCAGTTCATGGATATTGTTGACCGGTGGTAGCTTGGAAGGGCTGTCTACGTAGATGGTTTCATGGCTGGTGGTTTCCACTTCATACACTACGGTCGGCGCAGTGGTAATCAGATCCAGATCGTATTCACGTTCCAGACGTTCCTGGATGATTTCCATGTGCAACAATCCAAGGAAACCACAACGGAAACCAAAGCCCAGCGCAGTAGAACTTTCCGGCTCGTAAAACAATGACGCATCGTTCAGGCTCAGTTTACCCAGTGCATCGCGGAACGCTTCATAGTCATCGGAACTGACCGGAAACAAACCGGCATAAACCTGGGGTTTTACTTTTTTGAACCCCGGCAGCGGCGTCTCCGCTGGGTTACGAGCCAGCGTTAAGGTATCCCCTACTGGCGCGCCCAGAATGTCTTTGATGGCACACACCAACCAACCAACTTCGCCACACTGCAGCACATCACGGTCAACCTGTTTCGGCGTGAAAATACCCAGACGTTCAGCATTATAAACCTGGCCAGTGCTCATCACCTTGACCTTATCGCCTTTACGCAAGCTACCGTTCTTGATACGAATCAGGGATACGACACCCAGATAGTTGTCAAACCAGGAGTCAATGATCAGCGCCTGCAGCGGCGCGTCAGGATTACCCACCGGCGGCGGAATATCACGCACCAGGCGCTCAAGTACCTCTGGAACGCCCACGCCGGTTTTTGCTGAGCAACGCACGGCATCCGTGGCATCAATCCCGACGATGTCTTCGATTTCCTGACTGACGCGATCAGGATCGGCGGCCGGCAGGTCAATCTTGTTCAGAACCGGAACGACTTCCAGATCCATCTCGATAGCGGTATAGCAATTCGCCAACGTCTGCGCTTCAACCCCCTGACCGGCATCTACCACCAGCAGTGCGCCTTCACATGCAGCCAGAGAACGGGAAACTTCATAAGAAAAATCGACATGACCTGGCGTATCGATGAAATTCAGCTGATAAATCTGTCCGTCAGACGCCTTGTAATCCAGAGTGACGCTTTGCGCCTTGATGGTAATGCCGCGTTCACGCTCCAGATCCATGGAATCCAGCACCTGCGCTTCCATTTCCCGTTCGGACAAACCACCACAGATCTGGATGATGCGATCAGAGAGCGTCGACTTACCGTGGTCGATGTGAGCAATAATGGAAAAATTTCGTATATGCTTCATTATAAAAGTTTTTCTACCTTGGTATTTCTGAAATTATTGCCGATCGGCATGCGCGTCATTGACAACCATAGCTGCTGTCATATACCCGAATCGCAGCATTCTACATGCCATGCGAGGGAAAACCTAGTCATGGCCGACACCAATACCTGTGATTATGAACGCTCCCGCAGCGATACCCGAGAAATAAACTGAAAACAGCAGTAAAAAGTGATTTAAATAGGAAAAAATATGGAGTTAATCGCGAAAGGGATATCTGCTGGACAGCCATAATGGCCAGGTTAAGGCGTGACGCTTGCACGTAATACCGACTCAGGCAGGGCAACCTGCAGAATAACCGGTTGATAGCGTCGATCATTCCCCATTCTGGACGACATTCTGTGGATCGCCATAAAGCTTACAGCTGCCCCGAAGAACGCGCCAAACACCGATGCCGGTTCACTGTTCAACCAAAACTGCATTCCGCCTGCGCCGGCCAGCAGCCCCAGCAAAGGCACCAGATAAACCAGCATCGCCGAGCGCAGTAAGCTGGTTTCAGCAAGACCAATTTCTACTCGCTGCCCAGGCAGTAACGGCTGTGAATAGGGAACCCACAGTTGGTGCATGACACTATCGCCGTCATTCCCGCTGAGCAACCCGGTGCCGCAGGATGTGCGCGTCTGACAACTACTGCATCCCGAACGAGGTTCACAACGCAACAGGGCGCTGCCAGCTTGCCATGAAATAACCGTAGCCCACTCTTTTATCATTGTGATGCCTTGAATATCACGTTATCGGCGATCCGTCTCGCCGTCGCCAGCGGCAACTCGCCAATCACAGTAATCTCGTGCTCATTGCGAACCTCGGTATGAATGGCTTTACGCCCCAGCAACGCATTTTGATCAGGGTGTTTCTCGCCAACCGGGCTGATATTGACAGAAAAGCTAAACAGACCGTCGCTATATAGTCGCGACTCCACCACGCCGTTGACGCCGGGCAATGTTCTTTGGCTGCGGGATATCTCTTCAACCCCCGCCGGTAGCCACTCGCTAATCCAGCTGAAATTCGCCGTAGTCCCGGCCGGGATATTCACCGGCGGCGGTAAACTCAGACTATCCAGCGGTTTTACCGCCGACTGAACCTCATGGTCATCAAACGAAAGAGAAACAATACGGAACTGTTCCAACAGTTCGCCGTTTTGATCGAGCAAATCGACCCGCAATGGTAAATGAGACTCGGAATCCAGGCAGACAACATAGCTGAAACGGGTACCATCACGGGATACAACCCGAATCACATCACCTTGCCGATCGGCCAGGCGAATACGCCCGGTTGGGATGAAATCGTAATATGTCGATAACCGATCGAAATTAGCAAAAATCAGCGAAGGCAACGCATCGACAATGTGATCGCCAGACAAAGTAAAAGGCTCGGAATCTGATTCGAAATAACTGATTTCATGACCTTTTTGAACAACAGCTCGCCGAGGGCCGTCCAAATGAACCAGCTCCGCCAAGGTGTCCTTCCCGTCGATAATATGGCGATAACGCAACGATTCGATTCCCTGTCGGGAAACGTTGATGAAGTGGATTTCATAATTCAAAGATCGACTGGCGCTGCCCATCTGCTGCAACAACGCCCCGGTATCGCTTTGCGCCGGGGCGAAGGAGGAATAAGACAGGCTTCCCAGCAATACACTTGCGGCAAACCAAAAACGCTTCATTACTGCGGCTGGATTCCTAATGATTGAGTCCCAGGGACCTGTACGGCAGCCTGCTGTTGTTCACCCTGCGGCTGCAATTGCTCTGAATGCACTCTGCGTTGCAGCTCATAATCCTGCAGCAGCGCATTAATCCGTTCATGCTGCGCCTGCATCTGACGCTGACCGGAGTGTGCAACGCCATTTTCCGATGGAACGCTCAAACTGACCGGCGATGCCGACCCCATAACCGGCAATGTACTGATTACCGGCGCATCCGCCGTATTATCCGTTGCAGCGTTATTTTGCTGGTAGTGCTGAACCCCGACAATCACTGCCAGCGAAACACAGGCCGCGACACCAATCTGCGTCAAATGGCTGACCAACGGCCGCACACGACGCCAGAACGGCATTTTTTGCCATGTATCCGGATGAGGTTGAGCATCTTGAACCCGCTGAGGAGCAATCCGCACCGGCTCCTGTTCCAGTGCTGCAGCCACTCTGGATGCGACATCTACATTCAACAGGCTTTCACAGACTTCTCCACGCAACGTGTCGCGAACCAGATGATAACTCTGCCAGCATTGTTGTAACTCTTGGTCTTGCGACAAGGATTTCAACAATTCATTATCTATCGCCTCACCGTCCATCAGAGCGGAAAGTTTCTCTTTCTGCATACCTCACCCTACCTTGTCAAATTCGTCATGAGTAACATTCAGAGCAAGCTAACGCTGAATAAGCGGTTGCACTTTATTATCAATCGCTTCCCTTGCGCGGAATATTCGAGACCGAACGGTGCCGACGGGGCAGTCCATGATTTCGGCAATCTCCTCATAACTCAACCCATCCAGTTCACGTAATGTAATCGCCATCCGCAAATCTTCAGGCAACGACTCAATAGTCTGAAAAACGATCCGTCGTAACTCTTCTGACAACATTAAGTTCTCAGGGTTCGAAATTTCTTTTAACGCGCCGACATTTTCATAATTTTCGGCATCGTTGGCGTCCACATCGCTGGAAGGTGGACGACGCCCCTGAGCAACCAGATAATTTTTTGCGGTATTCACCGCGATACGATACAGCCAGGTATAGAACGCGCTTTCACCGCGAAATGACTCTAGCGCGCGATAGGCTTTAATAAATGATTCCTGCACAACGTCAGGTACATCACCGGGCGGAACATAACGGGATACCAGACTCGCCACCTTATGTTGGTAGCGGACGACCAGTAAATTAAACGACGCTCTGTCGCCTCTCTGGACCCGCTCAACCAGCACCTGATCCGCTAACTGCTCGCTCATCCGAGGTAATATCTCCCCAAATCTGTCTCCACGCCCCAATTACATACCGCCAGCCATTATCAGAAAAATCGAGCAAGCACTCGTTTCGAGTCTGGTTTGCGTCATAAAGTTCCACACATGGCATTTTTATTTTGCTCTTCACGCAAAGCATGCCGTACAGCATCGGACAACCTTCGTTCAATTCCGTCAGGTATGTCACACAACCATGAAAATCATACGTTAAAAGTACGTCTCTGGCATCCCGAACCACCAGCCGCAGCATCCCTCTTGCTACAAGGTTTAATAAACTAAACAAAAATGATGTATGAATGTATTTATTGATGCTAGCATCACTAACATTGTTTTATAAACTAAACAAACATCATGCCTTCGACGACAGAACACCATTCAACGACAGAACACCATTGCGATGTCCTCATCATCGGTAGCGGCGCCGCCGGGCTTTCCCTTGCACTTCGTCTGGCCCCCCATGCCAGAGTCATGGTGCTTAGCAAAGGCCCGTTGAATGAAAGCGCCACGTTTTATGCTCAGGGCGGTATCGCCGCAGTTTTCGACGAAACCGACAGCATTGAGTCGCATATTGAAGATACGCTCATCGCCGGAGATGGGCTGTGTGATCGCGAAGCCGTTTCCTTTATCACCCGAAATGCCAAACAGTGTGTTCAGTGGCTGATCGATCAAGGCGTGCTGTTCGATACTGAAACCGACGACCAGGGCGAAGCGCGTTACCACCTGACGCGCGAAGGTGGCCACAGCCATCGTCGCATTCTGCATGCCGCAGACGCCACTGGCAAAGAAGTGGAAACCACGCTGGTATCTCAAGCCAGACAGCATCCCAATATCATCCTGCTGGAGCGTTACAATGCTGTTGATTTGATCACATCCAGTAAGCTCGGGCTATCCGGTCACAAACGTGTAGTAGGCGCTTACATCTGGAACCGGGAGAAGGAACATGTCGAAGCCTGCCGGGCCAAAGCCGTCGTTCTGGCCACGGGCGGTGCCTCGAAGGTTTATCAATACACCACCAATCCTGATATTTCTTCCGGCGATGGTATCGCGATGGCATGGCGAGCAGGGTGCCGGGTGGCAAACATGGAGTTCAACCAGTTTCATCCCACCTGCCTTTATCATCCGCAAGCACGAAATTTCCTGCTAACAGAGGCGCTACGTGGTGAAGGCGCCTACCTGAAACGGCCGGATGGCAGCCGTTTCATGCCCGATTTCGACGCTCGGGCGGAACTGGCGCCCAGAGATATCGTAGCGCGCGCCATCGATCATGAAATGAAGCGGCTGGGTGCGGACTGCATGTATCTGGATATCAGCCACAAGCCCGCCGACTTCATTACCCAGCATTTCCCTACTATTTACGACAAACTCCTGTCGCTGGGCATCGATCTTACCCGGGAGCCGATCCCTATCGTCCCTGCAGCCCACTATACCTGTGGCGGAGTGGTGGTAGATCAGCAGGGCCGCACCGATCTCAGCGGCCTCTACGCCATTGGCGAAGTCAGCTATACCGGTCTGCACGGCGCCAACCGAATGGCATCGAACTCACTACTGGAATGTTTGGTCTACGGTTGGTCAGCCGCCGAAGACATTCTGCGGCGTTTACCCCACAAAACACTGGTCGACAACCTCCCCCCCTGGGACGAAAGCCAGGTGGAAAACTCCGACGAAAAAGTGGTCATCCAACACAACTGGCATGAACTGCGGCTATTCATGTGGGACTATGTCGGCATCGTGCGGACCACCAAACGCCTGGAGCGCGCACTCCGCCGCATTAACCTGTTGCAACAGGAAATCAACGAGTATTACGCCAATTTCCGTATTTCCAACAATCTGCTGGAATTACGCAATCTGGTGCAGGTCGCCGAATTGATCGTGCGGTGTGCGCTAGCCCGCAAGGAGAGCCGCGGTCTGCACTACACGCTGGACTACCCGGAACATACGGATACTCTCCAGCCCACCATGCTGCATCCGTAAGCGCCCCCGGTCATAGCCGTCAGCAAGCGCTCACATAGACAGGTAGAAATCCTGTGTGAGCGCCCGATAATCCGGTGAATATTGCTGCAATTCATCACGGATCAACAACGCGCTGCTATACACAGGGTCAATCGGTGCCTGCGTCAATGCCAGCAGGACACGATGCACCGGACGCCGAGGATTGTCGGCCACATCAACCCGCAACGCCAAATGCCATTGCAAGGATTCAGCAAGGAAGAGAAAGTCCCCGACGATCTGGCTAGGCAGCACCACGCAAAAGCGCCCTTCCGGCATCAGCACCGCACTCACCGAATGCAACAACGCCTCATGCGACAACGAGCTGGTATAGCGTGCCTGCGTCCGCTGTGGCGATGCGCACGCGACGCCAGCGGCAAAATAAGGCGGATTGCTCACCACCAGCGAATAGCGATGCGGCGTCGTACAGGAAAACTCGACGATATCTGCCTGATGAACCACCACCGTATCGCGCCAGGGGGATGCCGCAACGTTCTCCGCCGCTTGTACGCTGGCTGCAATATCAAGCTCCACGGCATCCACCGGAACCCGTCCCTCACATCGTTGGGCCAGCATCAGGGAAATCAGCGCCGATCCGCAACCGACGTCCAGAATCCGGCTTTCATGACGCAACGGCGCCCAGGCACCCAGTAATATGCCATCGGTTCCCACTTTCATGGCACAGCGGTCATGAGCAATAAAAAACCGTTTAAACGTAAAACCATCAGCACGCAAGTCAGGCGTATGCTGCCGAGCACTCATGTATGTCGATCCTTTTTCTGTCAGCGCAACGCGGTAATATCCGGCATTATAGGTGACGCTCACCCCCGACTTCACGCAGAAACCATTGCATTCATTCTTCGGGGGGCTTAATCGCCGTTCTGCTTTAACAGATGAACAAGCAGAGTAATACGTCTATAATCGGCGCCCCGAACAGAGGTGGATCATGACTGCAACCAATTTTTCCGAGTTTGACCTTGATGAAAGCCTGCTTGAGGCCCTGAATGATATGGGTTTCAAGCGTCCGACAGCCATTCAGGCGGCGGCGATTCCCCCGGCGATGGATGGCAGGGACATACTGGGATCCGCTCCGACCGGCACAGGTAAAACAGCCGCTTACTTGCTGCCAGCCTTGCAACATCTGCTGGATTTTCCTCGCAAAAAATCAGGGCCGCCTCGTATCCTGATCCTGACGCCGACACGGGAACTGGCCATGCAGGTTGCTGATCAGGCGCGTACATTAGCGGCTCATACCCATCTGGATATCGCCACGATCACCGGCGGTGTCGCCTACATGAACCATGCTGAAGTCTTCAGCGAAAATCAGGACGTCGTCGTCGCAACCACCGGGCGTCTGTTGCAGTACATCAAAGAAGAAAACTTCGACTGCCGGGCAGTGGAAACGTTAATTCTGGATGAAGCCGACCGCATGCTGGATATGGGATTCGCCCAGGACATCGAACATATCGCCGGAGAAACCCGCTGGCGCAAACAAACGTTGCTGTTCTCCGCTACGCTGGAAGGCAACGCGGTTCAGGATTTCGCCGAACGGTTGCTCAACGAACCGGTTTCTGTTGAAGCGGATCCCTCACGCCGGGAACGGAAAAAATACAGCAATGGTACTACCGGGCAGACAATATCGAGCATAAGACGGCGCTGCTGTGCCATTTGCTTCGCCAACCCGATGTGACCCGCTCCATTATTTTCGTTCGCAAACGCGAGCGCGTGCATGAGCTGGTCGATTGGCTTCGCCAGGCTGGTATCGACGCCTGCTATCTGGAAGGCGAAATGGTGCAGGCCAAACGCAACGAGGCGATTACCCGTTTGAGCAACGGCCGGGTAAACGTACTGGTGGCAACCGATGTGGCGGCCCGGGGGCTGGATATTTTGGATATTAGCCATGTCTTCAACTTCGATATGCCGCGTACTGCCGATATTTATTTGCACCGCATCGGGCGTACCGGACGAGCAGGTCGCAAAGGATGCGCCATCTCACTGGTAGAAGCTCACGATCATCTGCTGCTCGGAAAAGTCAGCCGTTATCTGAACGAACCGCTCAAAATGCGCGTTGTCGAGGAACTACGGCCAACGACGCGCGCGCCTAGCGAAAAGTCCACGGGGAAACCCTCGAAGAAGGCCCTGGCCAAACGTAAAGAGCAAAAAGAGAAAGAAAAAGAGAAGCAAAAAGTCAAAGTCAAGGTTCGGCATCGCGATCGCAAAAATATCGGCAAACGCCGTCAACCAAGCGCGCCGACGGACAAACCAGCCGACAGTGGCGAACAGTAAAAGTAAATATCCGCCTCAACACTGGAAGCTTTACGGAACCCCCAGCCTAGCAAGGGGTTCTATAGACAAAAAGAGGGAGCCTATCGGCTCCCTCTTTTCATTTTCAAATCGATACCCGTAATAACTTACAGACTTTCCGTAAAAGTGCGGGTGATAACGTCACGCTGCTGTTCCGGCGTCAGTGAATTGAAACGGACGGCATAGCCGGATACGCGAATAGTCAACTGAGGATACTTTTCCGGATTTTTTACTGCATCTTCCAGCGTTTCACGACGCAGAACATTAACGTTCAGATGCTGCCCTCCTTCAACGCGAACCTGCGGCTTCACTTCGAGCGGAACTTCGCGATATTCGAATTGGCCCAGATCGCTGACGGCGATTACCTGATCTTCGCTAAAACCAGATTTTGCACAAACACAACGAGCCTGGGATTTTTCGTCATCCAGCAACCAAAAAGAATTAACCAGAGCGTTGTTGTTTGCTTTAGTGATTTGAATACCTGTAATCATAAGGCCTCCGTGGGCAGCATCGTTTTGCCTAAAAGAAAAAGGCCGCACCCTGCAACAAATGCCAACATTCATTAACATCAGCATTAACGCGGCCAGATTTGTTCTCTTATATACCAGCCCATTGATGGGCAATCCTTGATTTAAATCAATTTTAAAAAGCCAAAACAAAAGCGATTGAGCATAAATAATTGTTTCACATCAATTTTACCCAAAGCAATCTATTAAATATTTTTTGTAAATTTTCAATTTTTTTTGCATTGCAATAATGACTTCGGCAAATCGGGCACCTTCAGGTTTTACCTGCAGTGCAAGGGACGGTAAGCTACTCGCCTTTAATCCGCTCCCCTTCTTTGAACATGTAAAAGGCACATGATGGCAACTTCCCTGACCTGGCACGATGTGTTGGCACAAGAGAAACAGCAACCTTATTTCACCCAGACGATGACGTTCGTTCACCAAGAACGAGCCGCAGGCAAGGTGATTTATCCTCCCCAGAAAGACGTCTTCAATGCGTTCCGCTTTACGGAGTTTCACGCGGTGAAGGTCGTCATTCTTGGACAGGATCCCTATCACGGCCCAAATCAGGCACACGGGCTGTCTTTCTCGGTGCGTCCCGGCGTACCGGCCCCCCCATCGCTGGTCAATATCTATAAGGAACTTGCCAACGATATCCCCGGTTTTACCACTCCCGATCACGGTTTCCTGCAAAGTTGGGCGCAACAAGGGGTAATGCTGCTCAATACCGTGTTGACGGTAGAAGCAGGGAAAGCGCACTCGCATGCCAATCTTGGGTGGGAAACCTTTACCGATAAGGTCATTGAGACACTGAATGCGCATCGTGAAGGCATCGTGTTTTTACTATGGGGTTCACACGCGCAGAAAAAAGGCAGCATGATCGACCCTAAACGCCACCACGTGTTGAAAGCACCTCACCCCTCCCCCCTTTCCGCCCACCGTGGTTTTTTGGGATGCAGGCATTTCTCACAAGCTAATGCCTTGTTGGAACAACAGGGAGATACACCGATAGATTGGACTCCCCGATTACCGGAAAGGGAATAACGGCGTCAGCCATTGTCCCTTTCGTCGGATCAATGGCTGATATCGTTAGATATTCTGCAGACAACGCGACGCAAGGATTAAGGATTAAGGATTAAGGATTAAGGATTAAGGATTAAGGATTAAGGATTAAGGATTAAGGATACGACATGAAGTATTACGGAAGAATTTGGTGGAGCTAAGCGGGATCGAACCGCTGACCTCTTGCATGCCATGCAAGCGCTCTCCCAGCTGAGCTATAGCCCCACACCTGGGTCAACCCATGAAACATCCAAACAATGCGTTGTTTGGTGGAGCTAAGCGGGATCGAACCGCTGACCTCTTGCATGCCATGCAAGCGCTCTCCCAGCTGAGCTATAGCCCCGTTTCATACGCTGTATCGTGTGAACGGGGCGGATAATATGCAACGCTATCCGTGCTGTCAACGCCAAAATCAATTTCCCTGACCGAACGCTGAAAAAGCCGTCAAAACCAGCTGACAAGACCATCGGCCCCACAGATATCAACCGGATTAACGTCATTTGTCATCACTCACGGCAAGACTGATTTTTCGATTACTTTATGAGTAAAAAGTCTTTTTGATTATCGGTAAAACATCAACAATACATTTTCCTTATTACTATGGAGTGCCCTGAAGTGAAAGATGCAACCATCGCCCTACACCATGGTTTTCGCGCCGATCCCGTCACCAAAGCCGTAGCCGTACCTATTTACCAGAATGTCGCATTTGAATTCGATAACGCGCAGCATGGCGCAGACCTGTTCAATCTTGAAGTTCCAGGCAATATTTACACCCGCATCATGAACCCGACCAATGATGTGCTGGAACAACGCCTCGCAGCGCTGGAGGGCGGTATCGCCGCATTGGTGGTTTCAGCCGGTAGTGCAGCCATTGCCTACGCGATTCAGACGCTGACCCGCCAGGGAGATAACATCGTTTCCACGCCTCAGCTTTATGGCGGCACCTATACGTTATTCGCCCACATGCTGCCCAGCTTCGGCGTCGAAGTCCGTTTCGCCAGCGATGACTCGCCAGAGGCTATCGAAAAGCTGATTGATGACAAAACTCGTCTGGTTTATTGCGAAAGCATCGGCAACCCAGCAGGGAATATTGTAGACCTGGAAGGGTTTGCGAACGTCGCCCACCGCCATGGAATTCCGCTGGTTGTGGATAACACCGTGGCCTCTCCGGTACTTTGTAAACCCATCCAGTTTGGCGCTGACATTGTGGTTCATTCCATCACCAAATATGTCGGGGGGCACGGCAATTCGTTGGGCGGCGTCATTGTCGATGCCGGCACCTTCCCCTGGCAGCAGTACCCGGAAAAATTCCCCGGGTTGAATCACCCTGAGCCGGCTTACCACGGCGTGGTCTACACAGAGACATTCGGCTCCGCTGCCTTTATCGCCAGGGCGCGCACCGTACCATTGCGCAACACCGGCGCAGCATTATCACCCACCAATGCCTTCTTGCTTCTGCAAGGGCTGGAAACGCTGTCGCTACGCATGGAGCGGCATGTAGAAAATGCCCGTAAAGTCGCTGAATATCTGCAATCACATCCCAAGGTCGGCTGGGTAAGCTATGCCGGGCTGCCTGAGCATCCGCATTACGCGCTGGCTCAAAAGTATATGAAGGGTACTCCCTCGGCGATCCTCTCTTTCGGGTTGAAAGAGGGTTATGAAGCGGGCGTCCGTTTCTACGATGCGCTCAACATATTCAAACGGCTGGTAAATATTGGCGATGCCAAATCGCTGGCCTGCCACCCAGCCTCAACGACACATAGACAGATGACAGAAGAAGAACAAGCCAAGGCGGGTGTAAAACCGGAGATGATTCGGTTATCCGTCGGCATAGAAGCAATAGAGGATTTGCTGGACGACCTTGAACAGGCGCTGAATGCCTGACGCCATTAGACAAAAAACCCTGGCAAGCCAGGGTTCTCATGCGCATTCGACAGCAAATTACTGCGCCTGTGCCTCACGCTCAGCGATGAAGGCAAGCGCCCGATCGATGCGCGTCAGTGAGCGAGCCTGACCGACCGCATGCACGGTTGCATCTACAGCCGGAGACTGGCCGATACCCGTCACGGCGACACGCAATGGCATCCCGACTTTCCCCATACCTTGCTGTAGTTCATCAGCCGTTCCCTGAATCGCATGATGAATATTTTCCACCGTCCAATCCGTGATAGCCGCAAGCTTGACGCGCACCAACTCCAACGGCTGGCGGGCAACCGGTCGTAGGTGTTTTTTGGCCGCATCGGCGTCAAACTCGTCGAACTCCTCATAGAAGTAACGGCATGAAGCGGCAATGTCCTTCAGCGTCTTGCAACGCTCGCCCAGCAGCGTCACCAGCGCGCTCAATTGTGGGCCGCTGCGGGTATCAATTCCTGCCTGCTCTATATGCCAGGAAAGGTGGGTCGCCACATATTCAGGTGCCAAATGGTTAATGTAATGATGGTTCAGCCACAACAATTTTTCGGTATTAAATGCACTGGCGGATTTGCTGACAGCATCCAGAGAGAACAATTGCTTCATCTCGTCGATAGAGAAAA
This sequence comes from Musicola paradisiaca NCPPB 2511, assembly GCF_000400505.1. Classification (NCBI taxonomy): domain Bacteria; kingdom Pseudomonadati; phylum Pseudomonadota; class Gammaproteobacteria; order Enterobacterales; family Pectobacteriaceae; genus Musicola; species Musicola paradisiaca. Next base: position 3,245,296 of record NZ_CM001857.1, read on the forward strand.
TTTCCTGATCACCGTGGGCCCATCCCAAACGCACCAGATAATTGAGCAACGCCTCCGGCAGATAGCCGTCATCACGGTATTGCATCACACCAACAGCGCCATGACGTTTGGACAATTTTTTGCCGTCGTCGCCCAGAATCATGGATACATGTGCATATTCCGGTACCGGTGCGCCTAACGCCTTCAGGATATTAATCTGCCGCGGCGTGTTGTTGATATGGTCTTCCCCACGAATCACATGTGTGATTTCCATATCCCAGTCATCAATAACCACACAGAAGTTATAAGTGGGTGAACCATCAGTGCGACGAATAATCAGATCATCCAGTTCCTGATTGCTGAACTCGATCGGGCCGCGAATATTGTCATTAAACACGACGGAACCATCTTGTGGATTACGAAAGCGCACGACATGCGGCTCATCTGCGGCATGATGTTCATGAGAATCGCGGCAACACCCGTCATAGCGCGGCTTTTCACCTTTCGCCATCTGATCTTCACGCAGCGTTTCCAGGCGCTCTTTGGAGCAATAACACTTATATGCCGTACCATTCTCCAGCATTTGATCGATAACGGCGTTATAGCGATCAAAACGCTTGGTTTGATAATACGGACCTTCATCCCAATTCAGGTTCAGCCAATTCATACCATCCATGATAGCGTCAATGGCTTCCTTGGTTGAGCGCTCCAAATCGGTATCTTCAATACGCAATACGAACTCACCACCGTGACTACGGGCGAATAACCAGGAATAGAGCGCAGTACGCGCACCGCCGACATGAAGATAACCAGTAGGACTTGGCGCAAAACGTGTTTTGATTTTCATTGGGATTACAGCCTTATTACGTAACGGCTATCAATAATACCGGTACGGGGTTACGAAAAAGTGGGCAATATTCTACCACTCTACCTTGAATCCTCAACGCCATAACAACGCCGCAAGGCCTGTTGCAACAGCAAAACGTGCAAGAATTCAACGACAACGCATACAAACACGGCATTTCGCCTAATTTTACGACGAACAGTGATTTTCATCTGAAAAAGCGTTGACTCACTTTGAACTATCCCTATAATGCGACTCCACACAACGAGGGTGATTAGCTCAGCTGGGAGAGCACCTCCCTTACAAGGAGGGGGTCGGCGGTTCGATCCCGTCATCACCCACCACTTAAACAAGCTTGTGAAAGTGTCCCGTTGTGAAGAATTCAAGTTGATATGTGGGTGATTAGCTCAGCTGGGAGAGCACCTCCCTTACAAGGAGGGGGTCGGCGGTTCGATCCCGTCATCACCCACCACATATCGCCAGCGCCTTGAATCTTGAATTAGAAGTGGGTGATTAGCTCAGCTGGGAGAGCACCTCCCTTACAAGGAGGGGGTCGGCGGTTCGATCCCGTCATCACCCACCACTTCTATGGGTCGTTAGCTCAGTCGGTAGAGCAGTTGACTTTTAATCAATTGGTCGCAGGTTCGAATCCTGCACGACCCACCAATTAAACGCTTTGTCCCATCATTTCTTATCACCAATCATCAAGCCTCAAAGTCACTCCAGCTTATTGTTTATTTTCAATATATTGCCGGATTCAGCGCTGTTATTGGATTGACGGTGTTTTCGCCGGGAAGAAGAATATTTCGCCTTCCCGTCAAATTGTTGTACCGTACAAACCGCCATGCTAGCAGAAAAAATAGCGCGAAATGCCCCCTTCAATCGCCGAAAACACAGTCCATACATCATTGAAAATCGATCCCGCCACCCTCCGCATCCGCTCCAGCGACGATCCTGACCAGAACGCCCCCAGAAAAACGGCTGTTTAGCCAATAGGCTTTTATTTATTGCTCCACGCCTGTAAAGCAAATTTTTTGACGAGGTATGTCAAATGTATTTGTTTTTTATTCCGTAGTGAAACTAAGACACTAGCGCCGTATGCAGAACCATTGTCCACAAAGGAAACCATGATGATCGTCAAGGCAAACAAATTTTTTACAGGTTTAACCCATCATCCTGACGCCGGCAAACTGCTACTGCGTCTGACCGTCGGCATCTTGCTGCTGTTTCATGGAGTGGCAAAAATCGAGAATGGCGTAGGCTGGATTGCCGGCATGTTGGCCAAACAGGGGCTGCCGGGCTTTATCGCCTACGGTGCTTATATTGGTGAAATCATTGCGCCGGTGCTGATTATTCTGGGTCTCTTTACCCGCATTTCCGCCGCCGTGGTTGCCTTTAATCTGTTGGTCGCCACCTTATTGGTGACGCTGGGTAAATTCTTCACCATCACCAACGTCGGCGCATGGGGGCTTGAAGGCGAAGCCTTCTACTTCCTGTGCAGTCTGGTCATCATGCTGCTGGGCAGCGGTCGTTATTCCGTCGCATCCAACGATGACTATCGCTAAGTGACCCCACTGGTTTTAACGCATAAAAAAACGCCTTTTCAGGCGTTTTTTATATCTCAGATTTCCCAGTCATAATTATAGCGCTTCGGCCTGAACTGCAGCGTATCACCGCGGCTCAATCCAGACAGCACGTCATCATCATGGGCAATTTCCGCCTCGATAAATTCGCTCTGCCCCTCGATTTTCAGCACGACGCGCGTCAACGCGCCAAGGGGACGGATATCCTTCACCACCACGGGTTGGAAATCCGCCTGAATCTGCCGGGACAGTAAAACCTCATGCGGCCGGAACTGGATCATCTTCTCCCCTCCGCCTACCGCCAAACGGTTACTATCTCCCAGGAAGTTATAGACAAACTCGCTGGCCGGATGGTTATAAACCTCATACGGCGTCCCGATCTGTTCAATAACGCCTTTATTCATCAGCACGATGCGATCCGCCACTTCCATCGCCTCTTCCTGATCGTGCGTGACAAACACCGACGTCAGGTTGATCTCTTCATGCAATCGGGACAACCAGCGACGCAGTTCCTTGCGCACTTTGGCATCCAGCGCGCCGAAAGGCTCATCCAGCAGCAGAATTCGGGGTTCGACAATCAATGCACGCGCCAGCGCAATACGCTGGCGTTGCCCGCCGGATAATTGCTCCGGATAACGATCCGCCAGCCAGTCCAACTGCACCATGTTAAGCAGCTCATGGACTTTGACGTCGATCTCGCGCTTCGAAGGGCGTATAGCCTTCGGCTTCATACGCAAACCAAACGCCACATTGTCGAAGACCGTCATATGTCGGAACAACGCATAATGTTGAAAAACGAACCCGACATTGCGATCACGGACATCGTGAACGGAAACATCCTCGCCGTGGAACACAATGTTGCCGGTATCCGGTTTTTCCAAACCGGCGATAATGCGCAGCAGCGTTGTTTTACCGCATCCGGAAGGGCCGAGCAGCGCGACAAGCTCGCCGCTTTGAATCGCCAGATTGATCTCATTCAATGCCCGAAACTGACCAAACTGCTTATTAATATTGCGAACCTCAATGCTCATTTTTGGTCAGCTCCCGTTGTTCCTCAAATTGTTTTGTCAAACGTATTTCACTCCACTGGCGCAGCAGCAATACCACCAACGACATCACCAGTAGCAGAATCGCCACGCTGAAAGCGGCCACAATATTGTATTCGTTGTACAGAATTTCGATGTGCAGCGGCAACGTGTTGGTCAGGCCGCGAATATGCCCCGACACCACAGATACTGCGCCGAATTCCCCCATAGCGCGCGCCGTACACAGCACCACGCCATACACCAATGCCCATTTCACGTTGGGTAAAGTGATATGCCAGAACATCTGCCACCCATTGGCTCCCAACAAACGAGCCGCTTCCTCTTCCTGGCTCCCTTGCTGTTCCATCAGTGGAATCAACTCGCGCGCCACATACGGCAAAGTCACGAAAATTGTCGCCAATACAATGCCGGGCACCGCGTACACGACTTCCAGATGATGAGCAGTCAGGAACGGATACAGTTTACTCTGGGCACCGAACAGCAATACATACATCAGGCCAGTGACGACCGGAGAGACTGAAAACGGCAGATCCAACAACGCCAGCAGTAACGATTTGCCGCGAAACTCGAATTTCGTGACGCACCAGGCAACCGCCAGCCCGAAGATCATGTTGAGCGGCACAGAGATCACTGTCGCCAACAATGTCAGTCTGAGCGCAGACAGCACATCCGGTTCGACAATCGCCGACCAGAAAGCGCCGATACCTTTATGCAACCCCTGCGTCACCACCATCAGCAACGGCAGAACAAGAATCAGGAAAAAGACGATCCAGGCCAACGACACCAGAATATAAAACGCTGCCGGACGCCTGCCGGAGGCAGAACGCGCACTGATCGGCACAGAAATGCTTTGATCCATGGTCATCCTTTACAACCTGGGTTGAATACGACGCTGTAGCAAATTGATCAGCAACAGCATAATGAACGAGACCACCAGCATGAAGACGCCGATGCCGGTCGCGCCCTTGTAATCGTATTGATCCAATTTGGAGACGATCAATAACGGCAGAATTTCAGTCTTGAACGGAATATTGCCAGCGATGAACACCACTGAACCGTATTCCCCGACGCCACGAGCGAACGCCAACGCAAAACCGGTAAGCCAAGCCGGCAGGATCGCCGGCAACAACACATGGCGAAATGCCTGCAACGGGTTAGCCCCCAAACAGGCGGCGGCTTCTTCAATTTCTTTGGGGATATCCGCCAGTACCGGCTGCAACGTCCTTACCACGAACGGTAACGTCACGAAAATCAACGCCAACGTGATCCCCAGGCTGGTATAAGCAATACGAAACGGAAACAGCGAACCAATCAGCCCGGTCGGCGCATACAAGGATGTCAACGCAATACCGGCCACCGCGGTTGGCAACGCGAAAGGCATATCGATCATGGCATCAATGATTTTACGGCCCGGAAAGCGGTATCTCACCAATACCCAGGCCAGCAGGGTACCCAGAATACCGTTGATAAAGGCTGCAGCCAGTGCGGAGCCAAAGGACAGTTGAAGAGAAACCAGCACCTGTCGGCTGGAGATAAGCTGCCAGAACTGGGGAAATGTCAGCTGGCTGGCATACAGCAACATCACCGCCATCGGGATCAGCACGACAAGCGCCAGATAGGACAGGCTGAACCCCAGCGTTAAACCAAAACCGGGAATAACCGGCAAAATTCTTCTCGACATAAAGCGCCTTTCATCACAACACAGTGCCGACATGCCATGCAGACATCCAGCGTGACAAAACCGTCCCAATAAGGACGGTTTCAGCAATCCATCAATACGTTATTTATTGATCTGTTTGAAAATAGCGTCGAAGACACCGCCATCATCGAAGAATTTAGGCTGAGCCTGCTTCCAACCACCAAACTCGCCGTCGATCGTCACCAGTTTCACCGGGGCAAACTGGGATTTAAATTCTTCCGCCACTTTGGCATTACGCGGACGATAGAAGTTTTTCGCGATAATACGCTGAGCCTCTTCGCTATAGAGATAATCCAGGTAGGCTTCCGCCTGTTTACGAGTGCCTTTACGTTCCACCACGGCATCCACAACCGCGACCGGCGGTTCCGCCAGAATGGAAATGGAAGGCGTGACGATTTCTAGCTGATCGCCCCCCTGCTCCTGCAACGACAGGTAAGCTTCGTTTTCCCAGGCAATCAACACATCGCCCAACTGGCGTTGCACGAAGCTGATGGTTGCGCCACGCGCGCCGGTATCCAGCACCGGAGCATGCTTGTAAAGCTCAGTCACGAACGTCAACGCACTGTCGTCCGTACCGCCCGGCAAGTGTTTAGCGTATGCCCAGGCCGCCAGAAAATTCCAACGCGCGCCGCCGGAGGTCTTCGGGTTTGGCGTAATCACCTGTACATCCGGTTTGATCAAATCACCCCAGTCCTTGATATGCTTCGGGTTTCCTTTGCGCACCAGAAAGACGATGGCCGAGGTATAAGGCGTACTGTTTTCCGGCAGCCGCGCCTGCCATTTCGGATCGATCAGTTGCTGGTTAAGGTTGAGCGCATCAATATCACCCGCCAACGCCAACGTCACCACATCGGCCTGCAGGCCGTCGATGACTGAGCGCGCCTGTTTACCCGACCCGCCATGCGAATTCCTGATGGTGATATCTTCACCCGTGGTAGCTTTCCAGTGTTTGATAAACGCCGCGTTGTATTGCTGATACAGTTCACGGGTCGGATCATAAGAAACATTCAACAGTTCCGTAGCGGCAGAAGCTATTCCGGAAAATAACAGTGCGGCGGTAGCCAGCGATACTCCCAGACGGCGCATAGACATGAATCCTCACTCCCTAAATAGTCATTTGTATAATCTTCCCGGGCCGCCGGCGGTTGGAAAAGTGCGCCAGGGGAACCGTAACGTGTCATGAATATCATCGAACAAACTGGCGTTTACTCGCAATGAGGCCGCCGCCGGTTTTTAACTATGGAAGGGACAATAGTGGATAAGAGGGGGAGGACAAAAATACCCTTTAGGGATAATTTATGCAGTCTCGTTATATTGTCATGGCGTTAACCATCATTTTAAATCTAAAAATACGCCGTTAGGGCCATTCATGGCGGGAGTAAAATCGCCGCCATTTATCCATCGGAAGAGAACTGCGCTATGCCGCGTCCCATCCATACACATCATGTACTGGATTACTGGTCTTCATCCAATTGCAGCGCGATATACAGCAACAGACGATCATCAAAACTGCTCAAATCCAGACCCGTTAGTTCCGAAATGCGATTAAGACGATACTCCAATGTATTACGGTGAATAAACAATGCTTTGGCTGTAGCCCCCGGCTGAACATTCTGCCGAAACCAGGCATTCAGCGTCCGACGCAGCAAACCATTACTGTCCATCGCCTTCAAACGCGCCAGCGGGCGCACCAACTCGTTGGCCTGCCAGCCGCCGCGCAGGCTGTCGAGCAGTACGGGCAACATCAAATCCTGATAAAAATAACTACGTTGCGCCGGCATTCGTTGCTTACCGACGCTCATGGTAGTACGTGCGGTACGATAAGAACGGGCGATACTGCCCGAACCGGAGAAATAGTTCCCCAACGCCACTCTGACGCGCAAACGGCTACTCTCTTCCATGCGCGAGAGCAGCGTATCCACGCGACGACGATGGTCTTCCGCATCCCAGCGACCGTGGCTGGTCAACGCGGGCTTCAGCACCACCATTTCCGTCAACGATACAATGGCGATCAGATTGTTCCGTTCCGGTGTCGTCAACAACGTCTGCAGTTGCTGCAATTCCGCCATGGCGCTATCTACGCCCAGTTGCCCGCTGTCCACTTCCACCACCGCGACCACGCGCGGCTGATTCAGATCAATGCCCAGCCGCTGCGCCCATTCCATCAGCGCCGGGGACAATTCATCAGTACGAATCAGGTTCAGCACCAGTTCCTCGCGCAGGCGGCTGTCCTGTGCCAGCATATGCAGCAATCTGGCCTGCTCCAGCATCATCTCCGCAGTCATACATACCAGTTCGCCATACTGACGCAATTGACCGGGATTACCGGTCAAGCCGATGACCCCGACAATCTCGCCATCAATGCGCAACGGCAGGTTGACGCCGGGCCGTACCCCTTGCAGGTGGCGGGCTACCGCTTCGTCAATATCCACCACGCGGCCTTGCGACAATGCCAATAACGCCCCTTCATGCAATTCCCCAATACGCTCTCTGTCACCGCTGCCGATGATGCGCCCTCTTGCATCCATCACATTGATATTGCTATCAATAATCTGCATGGTTCGCGCAACGATATCCTGCGCCAGTTTGGCATTTAGATGGTAGGACGCCATTTCAACCTCAGGAAAGACAGAGACATTTGCACCAGCATAACGTTGTGAATTCCCTCACACATTATGCAACTGCATGAAAACTGGCGTATCGCATAGGATTTGTGGATGAAATCACAAAATAGTGGGGAGAACCGGCTGACCGCCGTAAAAAACAGCTATGTCGGTCAGGCCGCTGGCCCAGGCCTGCTCTAAAAGAAGAAAGCCGGGGGAGCGATCTCCCCCGGCAATCCTCCTCGCATCCCGGTTGTCAGTCGGCTGGCATTCAGCAAATTCGCGCCGATTTATTGAATCAACAGATAAAGTACCGTATCGCCACGACGAATATTCAACGCCAACACCGGCGGTTTACTGTCAATAATCTTGCGCAGTTCACCAATATTTTCGACCGGCTGTTGATTAACCCCAAGAATGACGTCATCCGGCTTCAGACCAATACGCGCCGCGGCAGAACCCGGTTTCACCTGGTCGACCCGCACGCCTTTTTGACCGTTCACCTGAGTATTACTCAGTTCGGCCCCTTCAATGGCTGAATTCAGATTTCCCGAAGCCACCTGCGTTTGCGCGCTCTGCTGTAGAGTGACATTCACCGTCACGGGTTTACCATCGCGAATCAACCCCAGCGACAGCGAACTCCCCACCGGCAGAGAGCCGACTTGAGCCCGTAGTGCGGCGAAACTGCTTATCGCCTTGCCGTTAAGGGAAACAATGACATCCCCGGCTTTGATCCCGGCTTTCGCCGCCGCGGAGTTCGGCTGTACCTGGCTGACGAACGCACCGCGCTGGGTATCCAGTTTCATCGCTTTGGACAGATCGGCGTTCAATTCGGTGCCCAGAATACCCAGTTCACCGCGTTTCACCTCGCCGTACTCCACAATCTGGCTGACCAGATTCTTCACAATGTTGCTGGGAATGGCGAAACCGATGCCGACATTACCGCCGCTCGGCGCCAGGATTGCGGTATTCAAACCAATCAGTTCACCATTCAGATTGACCAACGCCCCGCCGGAGTTACCCCGGTTGATGGCGGCGTCCGTCTGAATGAAATCTTCATAATTTTCAATATTCAGGCCGCTGCGCCCCAATGCGGAAATGATGCCGGACGTCGCGGTTTCGCCCAGCCCGTAAGGGTTGCCGATCGCGACCGCATAATCGCCGACGCGCAGTTGATCGGAATCGGCGATGTGAATCGCCGTCAGATTGCTGAAGTCCTGCAACTGAATCAACGCCACGTCTGAGCGCGGATCCTTACCAATCACCTTGGCGTCATACTTACGGCCATCGTTCAGGCGCACCTGAATCTTATCCGCGTTATCCACCACATGGTTATTGGTCACGACATAGCCTTTAGCGGCATTGATGATCACCCCGGCGCCCAGCGCCTGAAACGCTTGCTGCGGCGCAGCATCCCCCTCCTCATCGTCGCCCTGACACATCGGCGAGGATTGGAAAGGCGACCCTTCCTGACAGAACGGTGAATTTTCGCCGAAGAACGGCTGCAACTGCGGCGGTACATTCGCGCGTTTGGCCGCCGCCGTATGTCCATCGACGTAGACATTCACCACGGAAGGCATCACCTGCTCCAGCATCGGCGCCAAACTGGGCAGTTGCGTACTGGAGGAAGAAACCGATTCCGCCGCAGCGGCAGGCAGCGTACCGACAGCCATCGCCAGACTCAGCGCCAGCGCGCTCAACATCAATGATTTTCTTTTCATCGCAATATGTCTCACATTCAGTCAACCGGTAAATATCGGGCAACGCTCGCCTGACGCCGTGTTTATCGTCAGACGTCAGCCGCAGGCCGACATAGTGGAAATAGCCCACCCGCGCTTCACCCGGAAAGTCGTACTGTATGGACTCACTATGCGCAGTGGAGTTCACCTTACGCAAGGCAGTGAAGCGTAAGTAAATATTGTCCGAATTTACAAAACTCGCCACGTTTTGCAACCACGCATTGGGCCGCACGCCAAGCCACGACACACCTTGTTTTGTGTGCCGACAACCGCGTTAAAAGGCGGTACCGGCGATGCAATAATGACAAAATGCAGCCTAGTCCGCCGCCATCAGCCGACGGTACTCATCGTAAGCGTAGAGATCGGTCATACCACTGATGTAATCCAGAATCAGGCGGGCACGGTAGTAGTATTCCCAAACTTCTTGCTCCGCCGCCGAAAGCCTCGCCGTGCCTTCGGTCGCTTCGCAATAGGCCAGGCAATGTTTGCGCGACAGTTTGTGATAAAGGCGGGTTTCTATGGGGTAGCCGCGGTGCGATTCCTCCGCCACCAGTTTGCGGAAATCCTCATACGGCATGTTCAACAGCGGAGAGTAAATATCCAGCAAGCCACCGATCACCCGGTATCCCTGCAGTTCCAACTGCTCGACTTCGTGGTGATTAAATACATGTTTCACTGCGACTTCTTTAAAAACCTTTAATAATCTGTTGTGCGGCCCGTCATCTTCCAGCAGGGACTGATTAAAACTGCCGTCAAAAATGGCAGGCAGATTACGGATAAAACGCTGTGCGGCGTGGGGCACCAGACTCGCTACGGTGTTGACGCGCAAATTCATGAAGAACTGATCGTTTTCGCTGCGCCAGCGGCGACGCGACATCGACTCAAAAGCGCGGCCGATGGTATCGCTGAATAGATCGCCCGGTTTCACGTCGCCCCAAACGGCGCACATAAACTGGTAGAGACGATCGACAGAGACAATATCTTTCTCCACCGCATCCTCCAGATCCGCGATGCAATAGGAGATGTCATCCGCCGCCTCCATGATGTAGGTCAGTGGGAAACGCTGATACTCACCCATATTCAGTTCGCGCCGCAGTGTTCTCACAAACGGTTCTTCCGCCAGATAAAAGCCCGGTTTTTTCATCAAGTAACGATAAACAGCGGGCACATCGTCCTGCCAATAGGCCGGCCGGGTGTATTTGAGAATACAGCCGACCTGGGCATAGGTCAGATTCAGTTTCAGCAAGGTATGCACCAACCGAATCGCCTGGGCATTGCCTTCGAAATGGCTGAGGTCCTGGCGAATGCGCAAGCGAAGCCGGTTCAATTCTTCCTGGCCCGAGCGCAACTGCAGACAAGGCACCTGACAGGCATCCTCCCGGCCGGTATCGGAATGAGCGAACGCCGGGTCAAGACGCTGTGTGAACCAGTTATTCAATGCGGCTTCACCAAAGTGGCCGAACGGCGGATTACCGATATCGTGCATCAGGCAAGCCATCTCCACCAGGCTCTCGAACGGCGTTTCAAACCGCGCCAGTCCCAGCGTCTGAAGTTGGCCGGATTTGCGCAGGCGCTTCATCACCTCCTTGACGATATAGCGCCCCACCTGCTGCACCTCCATCGAATGCGTCAAACGGGAACGCACCGCGGCATTACGCTCCAGCGGGAAGACCTGCGTTTTCTGCTGTAACCGCCGGATGGCGGCGGAGTTGATGATGCGCCCCCGGTCGCTCTCAAACTGGCGAATAATATCGTCTTCATTCTCGGCGCTAATCGGTTGACTGAACGGACGCTGAAAACTGATCTTCCGCGCAAAATCGATATCAGACATATTTGTTCTCCATCCCATGCTGTGCCTGCGTCATCGCTCCCCTTCGCCCATCCTGTCGCCGCGTTCTCGCTGCCGCTCCAGCCATGATAGACTAGCCGCCATGACACTCCTGTTATTTCTGGCAAATCTGTGGGGAACCTTATGAAAGTTGGCATTATTGGCGCGATGGAGCAAGAAGTAATCCTGCTGCGGGATCAGATTCAGAACCGCCAGACCTTCCAGCGCGCAGGCTGCGAAATTTACAGCGGCCAGTTGCACGGCGTAGACGTGGCGGTATTGAAATCCGGCATCGGTAAAGTGGCCGCCGCATTGGGCACCACGCTGCTGCTTGAACACTTCCAGCCGGATGTGGTGATCAACACCGGCTCTGCCGGCGGTCTGGCGTCATCGCTAAACGTCGGCGATATCGTGGTTTCCGATGAAGTGCGCTATCACGACGCCGACGTCACCGCCTTTGGGTATGCGCCGGGGCAAATGGCCGGCTGCCCGGCCGCTTTTACCGCCGATCCCAACCTGATTACACTGGCCCGGCAGTCCATCGCCAGCCTCAAACTGAATGCCGTGAGCGGGCTGGTGGTCAGCGGCGATGCCTTCATCAACGGCAAGGAACCGCTGGCTCGCATTCGCCAGACGTTCCCGCAGGCGATAGCCGTTGAGATGGAAGCCACCGCCATCGGCCATGTCTGTCACCAGTTTGGCGTACCTTTCGTGGTCGTGCGCGCCATATCCGATGTCGCCGATCAGGAATCTCATCTCAGCTTCGACGAATTTTTGGCCACCGCCGCCCAGCAATCTACCCAGATGGTGGAACACATGCTGCAATCGCTGGCGCAGCCTCGCTAAATCGCCGTCGAATATGTCTTCGCCATACCGACGCCGTCGTTTCTCTGTATTGATGCTGTTGATGCTGTGGTGGTGGTCGCCCGGACAGGCGTCCGCCCTCGCACAGCGGGTGGTCAGCCTGGCGCCGCACGCCACCGAAATGGCTTACGCCGCCGGACTCGGCGAGCAGTTGGTCGGGGTCAGCGCCTGGTCGGATTATCCCGACGCCGCAAAGCATATTGAACAGGTGGCGAACTGGCAGGGCATCAACATTGAACGCATTCTGGCTTTGAAACCAGATCTGATTCTGGCCTGGCGCGGCGGCAACGCCCAGCGGCCGTTAGAACAACTGGCGGCCTTCGGCATACCGATCATTTATCTCGACCCGACGACGCTGGAGGAGATTCCACGCCAGTTGGAGCAACTGGCGGCCTACAGCCCGCATCCTGAGATTGCCAGACAGTCGGCCCGGTCGTTCCGGGCACAGTGGCAGGCGCTGGCGCAGCGTTATGCCGCCACCCCGCCGTTGCGGGTATTTCTGCAGTTCGGCGCCCAACCGCTGTTCACCTCATCCCGCGCCACATTACAAAGCCAGGTTGTAGCCCTGTGCGGCGGCGAGAATATTTTTGCCGATAGCACCGTCGCCTGGCCGCAAGTCAGCCGCGAACAGGTGATTCGCCGTCAACCGCAGGCCATTGTGATCGGCGCGCCGGTGGATGTGGATATCGAGGAAAAAACGCGCACATTCTGGCAGCCGGCGCTGGATGTCCGGGTGATAGCGCTAAACGCAGACGAGTTCAGTCGTCCCGGCCCCAGACTGATGCTGGCGGCTAAACAACTGTGTGACAAATTAGCGGTGATACCGCGCTAACGGCATGCTGGTTTTCACCATAAAAAAACCCGTGCGCCCTGAAGGCCACGGGTTTTTATTGCAGACGTCAACCGTCAAACGCTGAATGACGAACCACAACCACAGGTTGTTTTGGCGTTAGGGTTATGGACGACAAACCGGGCTCCTTCCAGCCCTTCCGTATAATCCACCGAACCGCCGAGCAGATATTGCAGGCTCATCGGATCCACGACCAGCGACACGCCCTGTTTCTCAATGGTCATGTCCCCGTCGTTCACTTTGTCGTCGAACGTAAAACCATACTGGAAACCGCTGCAACCACCGCCGGTGATATACACCCGGAGTTTCAGTTCTGGATTTTCTTCATCAGCAATCAGGAGTTTCACCTTATTCGCCGCCGCATCGGTAAACTGCAGAGGCAATGCTACATCGTCGCTCATTTCACTTACTCCCAGCCAAATATCGGGCCATACGTTGTCAGCCCCTGTTATATCGTCTCATTATCCACCACCCCTCCAGCGCGTTCAAGGCTTGCCCGATGCGGCGGCGGCGTCAGCCTCCATCTGCCGCTGCAACGTGCGGGCCAAAATCGATGAATACAGCGGTTTGCCGCCCAGAAACTGCGCCACCAGCGTAGCGCCGAGGCAGGTGATGATCATCGGTAGAATCAACTGATAGTTATTCGTCATTTCCAGCACCAGTACGATGCCGGTCAACGGCGCGCGCACCGAGGCGGCGAACAACGCCCCCATCCCGGCGACGGCGAAAGTTCCAGCGCTCAATCCATAATCGGGGAATACATGGCCGCACGTCATGCCGAAAGCGGCGCCCAACAACGTTCCCAGCGACAACATGGGCGCAAAAATACCGCCCGGCGCGCCGGAGCTAAAACAGAGCAGCGTCATGCCGACTCGCGCGACAAAAATCGCCAACAGCATAGCAATGCCGTATTGCCCGGCGGCAGCGGCCGGGATCAGCGCAAAACCGCCGCCAGTCGCCTCACTGAACGCCAATGTCAATAAACCGGACACGCCCCCGACCAATGCGCCAATCATCAAAAAACGACGCATGGAATGGCCATGGAAACGGATAAATCGCGCCTGCGCACCCAGTACCAGCGCGTTAAATAAGACACCTACGGCGCCGAACAGCGCACCCAACAGCAGATAAAGCCATAACGTCCCTACCGGCGCCGATGCCAGACGGCCGACATCAATAACCGCCTCATCCCCCTGGAAAAACCGGTATACGATGCTGGCCATGATCACGCCGATAAACACCGCTTTGATGGAAATCAGGTTATAGCGGAACTGCGGGCGCATCTCTTCAATAATGAACAGAATCCCCGCCAACGGCGCATTGAATGCAGCGGTCAGCCCGGCTGCCGCCCCAGTCGCCAGCAACGAATGGCGGATATCGGCACGGCGCAGCGGGAACAGATCCGCCACCATGCCGCCGACATTCCCACCGATTTGTACCGTCGGCCCTTCACGCCCCAGCACCATACCCGCGCCCAGCGTCCCCATACCGCCGAAAAACTTCACCGGCAGCACCCGCCACCAGCGCACCGGGCGCATATCCTCCAGCGCGCCTTCGATTTCCGGAATGCCGGAACCGCCCGCTTCCGGTGCAAAACGACGCACCAGCCAGTACCCCGCCATCGCCAGTAATGCCGAGACCACCATCGCCATCGGCCAGACCCAGTAAGATCCGCCCCATCCGGATAACCATTCGGTTCGTGATTGGTACACCCAACTCACCGCCTGATTAAAACCCACGCCGACGAAACCGACCAACGTCCCGGTGATTGCCGCCAATATCAGAATGAGTACCGGCGTTTTATCGCGCCGAAGAATATGCCGGATAGCCTCGCGCCGTAGCGGTACAGCAACAGAAGAAGAAAACATGCCGTTATCAGAAAAAAGCCAAACATGGCGAAACATTCTAGAGCCTCAATCCCGGCCTTGCCCAGCATAAAACACGTTGATCCGGCAGCGAAATGTAGCCAATGATTTCACCGCGTCATCCCTCTTCCCCATCTATTTCTTTTAGACACAACGCATTGCGGAGGGACACAGGGTGTATCACTCGATTAGAATGAGCGCCACCGCTATGCAATTCTTCAAGTCAGGGATCCGTAATGAATAAATCTGAAAGTCTGTATGCCGCCGCGCGGCAGTTGATTCCCGGCGGCGTCAACTCGCCGGTGCGCGCATTCAACGGCGTCGGCGGCGTACCGCTGTTTATCGAACGAGCCGAAGGGGCCAGGCTCTATGACGCAGACGGCAAGGCCTATATCGACTATGTCGGATCCTGGGGGCCGATGGTGCTGGGTCATAACCATCCGGCGATCCGTCAGGCGGTGATCGCCGCTGCCGAGCGCGGCCTGAGTTTTGGTGCGCCAACCGAAATGGAAGTCACCATGGCACGGTTGGTGACATCGCTGGTGCCGAGTATAGACATGGTGCGCATGGTCAATTCAGGCACCGAAGCCACTATGAGCGCGATTCGACTGGCGCGTGGTTTTACCGGTCGCGACAAAATCATCAAATTCGAGGGCTGCTACCACGGTCATGCCGATTGCCTGCTGGTCAAAGCGGGTTCCGGCGCGCTGACGCTGGGCCAACCCAACTCGCCCGGCGTACCGGCTGATTTCGCCCGTCATACGCTGACTTGCACCTACAACGACCTGGCTTCGGTTCGTGCGGCGTTCGAGCAATACCCGCAAGACATCGCCGCCATTATCGTCGAACCGGTCGCCGGCAATATGAACTGCGTACCGCCGCTGCCGGCGTTTCTGCCGGGGTTGCGGGCGCTGTGCGACGAATTCGGCGCACTGCTGATTATCGATGAAGTGATGACCGGGTTCCGCGTGGCGCTGGGCGGCGCGCAAGCCCATTACGGCGTCAAACCTGATCTAACCTGTCTGGGTAAAATTATCGGCGGCGGGATGCCGGTCGGCGCATTCGGCGGCCGGCGCGACGTCATGGAAGCACTGGCGCCGACCGGGCCGGTCTATCAGGCCGGTACGCTGTCAGGCAACCCTATCGCCATGGCGGCCGGTTTCGCCTGCCTGACCGAGGTCGCCAAGCCCGGCGTACACCAGCAGTTGACCGCGTTAACCCAACAATTGGCGCAGGGGCTGCTGGATGCGGCCCGCGCGGAAAATATTCCGCTGGTCGTCAATCACGTCGGCGGCATGTTTGGCCTGTTCTTCACCGATGCCAAACGTATTGCCAGCTATCAGGATGTGTTGACCTGCGATGTGGAACGTTTCAAGCGGTTCTTCCACCTGATGCTGGCGGAAGGCGTCTATCTGGCGCCGTCCGCCTTTGAAGCCGGGTTCATGTCGCTGGCGCATACCGGGCAGGATATCGAGCAGACCGTTGCCGCCGCTCGTCGTTGCTTCGCCCAGTTGTAACGTATCGCCAGGTTGCCTCACGCCAATGCGGCGGGCCAACTTGCCCCGCCGCATTTCCTTTACCAGACCGCTTCGGCATCACCGGCTGAACATCGAGTTGCATACCCTCAGGTCAAGCGGCGAATGTGATAACCCACTCACCGCAATACCGGCGACGACGCGCTCGCCACGGTGACTCCCATCGGCATACGTATTTACCGGGCCTGACGGCGCAGCAGCCAGATAAAATAAGGCGCGCCGATAAACGTCGCTAGCAACCCGGCCGGGATCTGGTTCGGAAACAACAGCGTGCGGCCACACCAGTCCGCCAGCGTCATCAACCCGCCGCCCAGCAGCGCGGCAAACGCCATCTGCGGTACCACGCGGTTAAAACCCAGCATGCGCGCCAGATGCGGCGCCATCAGGCCGACAAAACTCATCGGGCCGACAACCATGGTCGCGACCGCCGTCAGCACCGACGCCAGCGCCAGTATCGCCAGTCGTACCGGCGTCGCCGCCATACCGAGCGAACGTACCGTCATCGTCCCCAGCGGCAGCAGTTGCAACCAGCGTTGACATAACGGCACAACCACCACGAGCGACGATGCAGCCAGCGCCGATACCAACGCCTGAACAGGCGTAACCCGATACGTAGAACCGGAAAGCCAGGTCAACAGCATACCGGAACGCGGATCGCCGCTCGCCAGTACCAGACTGATCAACGTGGTAAACGCCGTACCGATGGCGATCCCCACCAATAACATGCGCTGCGAGGAAAAGACGCCGCCCCACCCCGCCGTCAGCATAATCATCAGCAACGTGCCCAACGCCCCCGCACTACCGGCGGGCAGCATCCAGGTCAGCGCATCGCCCGGCATCAGAAACAGCAGCACGACGACGCCCTGCGCGGCACCGGCGCTAACCCCAAGTACCTCCGGGCTGCCCATCGGGTTTCCCGTCAGGCGCTGGATCAGCGCGCCCGCCACCGCCAACATCACGCCGGCGCTCAATGCCGCCAGCAGCCGCGGCCAGCGCCAGGGCAACAGCGACGATAACGCATCGCCCGTCGCCCAAGACCAACCGCCGACGTCACGCCCCAGACACAGCGCCGCCACTACCGCCAGCCCGGTCAACCCCAAGCCGGCCAGCCACCACCATCCCCACGTGAGCGCGTTCCCGCAACACAACAGGGCCTTCCGCCACCGCCGAGGGTACGGACGTGCGTAAACGCGGCAACAGCCATAACAACAACGGCGCTCCCAGCAGCGCCGTCGCCGCGCCGGTCGGCACATCGAGCCATACCGTCGCCAGCCATTGCAACAGTTGATCCGTCAGACACAGCAGCAATGCGCCCAGCGACGGGGCCAGCCACAGCCGCTGGCTGAGGCGTCTGGCCCCCAACATTTTCGCCATCAGCGGAGCGAACAGGCCGATAAAACCGATAATACCTGCCGCGTTCACCCACTGCGCACTCAGGAAAATGGCCAACAGCAGCGTGCCGGCGCGCATTAACGCCAGCGCCAGCCCCAGATTGCGGGCCACATCATCATCCAGGCCCAACAACGTCAGCGGCCGAGCCAGCAGCGACGCCATCAGCAAACCGCCAAGCAACATCGGCCAGACCCGATTCACCACCTGCCAGTCCTGCTGATTTAATGCGCCGCTGCTCCACAGGAACAGATTGGTCAATTGCTCATAATGAAACAGCGCCAGCAACTGGCTCACCGCGCTGCAATACAGACTGAGCACCAACCCCGCCAGAATCAGCGTGACCGGCGACAGCCGCCGCCCCCAGGCCACGCCGAACACCAGCCCGCCCACCAGCAAGGCTCCGGTCATCGCCGCCAACTGCGCCGTCAGCTCGCCGCCGGGCAACGCCCACAAGGTGGCGACCGTCAAGCCCAATTGCGCACCGGTCGACACCCCCAGCGTGGAAGGTTCCGCCAGCGGATTACGCAATACCTGCTGAAACAGCACCCCCACCAGCCCCAGCCCGGCGCCGACCAATAACGACAGCGCCAGCCGCGGCAGCAGGCTGTAATGGAATAAGACCTGACGAATATCGTCGTCGGCGGGCGCAAACAGCCCCTCAAACCACAGCGAGAACGGCAATTGCCGCCCCAGGTTATAGCCGCAAAGAACGATCGACGGCAGCAGCAGCCCCAGCAACACGGTAACGAGCAAGGGTGAGGGCTTCGCCGGAGAAACGGTATTGACCGTATTGGCCATAGTCATGATGCGTTCTCCATCGCCCGCTCTAGCACCCGGCAAAGTCGCATCGCCGACAGCGTCGCGCCATAAAACCATACCGGCTCGACACGCTGGCAGCGGCGCGCCCGAATAAACGGCATCGCCTGCCACAGCGGTGACGCCGCCAGACGAAGCATCTGGCTATCGTTACCGTGATCAAAACAAATCGCATTGGCATTGCTGACCGTCGCCAACTGCTCAATACCCACCACGGCGCTGCCCCAGAAATTGGTCTCTCCCTGCCAGGCATTTTCAATATCCAGTTGATCCAGCACATTCTGGAACAGGCTGTTCTTGCCGATGACCACGACATGGCGATCATCCACCACGGAAAACATCAACAAAGGACGGTGTGTATAAGGTTGCAGGCGGATACGCGCTTGCTGCATGAATTGCGCAAACAACGTCAGGTGGCGCTCGGCGGCATCGCCAAGGCCGAGTGTAGCCGCCAGCGACACCAACGATGCTCGCGCAACCTGCAACGGGTTGCCGCCATCGCTGAAGGCAATGCTCAATGAAGGGGCAATCGTCGATAACTGCTCCGGCGACGGGCCATACCCGGCGGAATAGAGCAACAACGACGGGCGTAAACGGGCCAGCAGTTCCAGATTCGGTTCGGTACGCAACCCCACATCGATAACGTTGTCCGGCAACACCGGCGCGTTAACCCACTGCCGGTAGTGATGCACGTCCGCCACGCCGAACGGGGTAACGCCCAGCGCCATCAGTAATTCCACCGGCAGCCACTCCAGCGCCACAATACGCCCGATCTCCGGCGCCGAAGATCGACCATGCAATGGAAAACACCAGGGAGCCAGCAGCATCGCCGTCAACAGACGACGACGCACGATGTCTGGTCGATGGAATACCGGTGAAATCATCGTCATGATCAACACACAAAACTTACCGGCGTACCCTGCGCCGGGTGCGGCATAACCCCCATCGGGATGCCGTAAATCGCTTCCAGCACCGGCGGCTGCATCAGTTGCTCCGGTGTGCCCTGTGCCACAATCCGCCCCTGCCGCAACGCCACCAGATAATCGCAATAGCGCGCGGCCATGTTGATGTCGTGCAGTACCGCGATCACCGTCAGACCGCGCAGCTGGCTCATACGCTGGATCAGCGCCAGCACCTCCACCTGATGCGCGATATCCAGCGCCGATGTCGGCTCGTCCAACAGCAGACAGCGGCTATCCTGCGCCACAGTCATCGCCAGCCATGCCCGCTGGCGCTCGCCGCCGGAAAGGCTATCCACCAGCCGGTGAGCGAACGGCGTCAATCCCACCATATCGATGGCGTCATCCACATGACGATGATCTTCGCGGCCAAGGCGCCCTAACGCACCATGCCAGGGGTAGCGCCCCACGGCGACCAGTTCGCGCACCGTCATGCCATCAGCGGCCGGCAGTTGCTGCGGCAAATAGGCAACCTGGCGGGCAAACGACTTATTGTTCCAGGCCGACAACGCCGTTTCCGACAGCAGAATGTCACCCGATGCAGGAGATTGGTGCCGTCCCAGCATCTTCAGCAAGGTGGATTTTCCGGAACCATTGTGACCGAGAAGGCCGCAGACGCGGCCGGCGGGGAACGTCAGCGTCAGCGGATGCAACAGCACCCGATCCGCCACGGAAAAACTGACGTTTTCGACCCGAAACGTCACGCCTGAGGAGATGTCTTTATTTTGCATAACCGTCTTTTGGTGTTGCGATGATCAATGACGCACCGCACAAAGATGCGAACGATAATGATTATTATCAATCTTGAATGATAGGCGTAAGAACGGGAGGTTAGCAACCGATTTAACCCTGCGTCGCCTCGCTTGCGATGATAAATCAGACCGGATTCCCGGACGGGTGGCACCGGTTTATGGCGATCCAAACAGCCCACGGAAACCGCCGCCGCTAACAAAAAAAACGCCCATCGGATAACCGACGGGGCGTCTGGAAGATAGGTCGATGAAATACCGCGATTACTTACCGAACATCTGACGGATCCAATCCGGTACGCTGCTGTCCTGTTGCTGGCTGCCCGGCTGATTATCAGGCGTTCCCGGCTGCGGCTGCTGGCTGGACTGACACAGCGCCTGCGGGTTGTCCGTCCATACCGGCAGCGCACGTCCGGCGCTACCGTTACAGATGAAGTTGCCGCCGCCATCCACCGACATGGTGCTGATCCCCTCCGGCGGCGTCAGCATCAACGGCAATGGCGTCTCGTTCTCCAGATAACGACGGTAGATCGTCAGTGCGCCGTTGGCGCCGGTCAGCTTCGCCGGCCCGTTGTTATCGCGTCCAACCCAAGATATGACAACCTCTTTACCGTCGACGCCGGCAAACCAACTGTCGCGCAGATCGTTAGTGGTACCGGTTTTCCCCGCCAGATGATAATTACCGAATTTCACCATCAGCGACCGGGATGTCCCGCGTTCGACCACCTGTTGCATGCCATACAGCGTCAGATAAGCCGCCTGGCTGGGCACCGCCTGTTCCGCCTGCGGGAAGCTCTGGTACAGAACCTTGCCGTCCTCGGCAATCACCGAACGCAGCGCCGAAAGCGTCGCCCGGTTGCCGCCGCTGGCAATGGTCTGATACTCCTGCGCCACCTCCATCGGCGTCAGGCTGATCGCCCCAAGCAGCATAGCGGGCACCGTTTGGATCTGCTCTTTCGGTATGCCCAGCCGTTGCAAGGTGGCACTAATCTGATCCAGCCCGACGGCCAGCCCCAGATTAACCGTCGGTACGTTGAGCGAGTTGGCCAGCGCATCCACCAGCATTACCCGGCCGCGGAATTCACGATCGTAGTTTTTAGGCTCCCAAATGGTGCCATTCTGCTGCTTCAGCGATATCGGCTCATCCGCCAGAATGGTATTCAGACGGAAACGCTCCGGCATGCTGAGCGCCGTCAGGTATGTCGGCGGTTTCGCCAGCGACCCCACCGGTCGACGTGCCTGCATGGCTCGGTTGAAGCCCGCGAACTGCGCGTCGGAACCGCCCACCATGGCGCGCACCTCGCCGCTGAACCGGTCGACCACCACCATGGCGGCCTCCAGATCCTGCACATTACGCGCCGCCCGCAGCGCCGGAATACCGTCGCTCACCGCCTTCTCGGCAGCGTCCTGCGAGACCGGATCCAGCGTGGTGAAAATCTTCACGCCGGACAAATCGTTGACTTTATCGCCCAGCCGCTGTTGCAGTTCCTGGCGCACCATCTGCATAAACGCTGGCTGTGGGCTGATGACTCCGCCTTTCGGCTGCACGCCCAGCGGGCGGGCGCTCAGCATGTTGTACAGGTCTTCATCGATAATTTGCTGATTTTGCAACAATTTCAGCACCAGATTACGACGCTCCAACGTCACCTGCGGATTACGCCACGGGTTGTACAGCGACGCCCCTTTCACCATCCCCACCAGCATCGCCTGTTGATCCAGACTCAGCTCGTTCACCGGACGGCCAAAATAATACAGGCTGGCCAACGGGAAACCGCGGATCTGATCGTTGCCGCTCTGACCGAGATAAACCTCGTTCAGATACAGTTCCAGAATGCGATCCTTGCTGTAGCGATAGTCCATGATCAGCGCCATGTAGGCCTCATTGGCCTTACGCCACAGCGAACGTTCGTTGGTCAAAAACAGGTTTTTCACCAGCTGCTGGGTAAGGGTACTGCCGCCCTGCACCGCACGCCCCGCCGTCAGGTTCGCCACCAACGCGCGCGCAATGGAATAGAAACTGATGCCGTCGTGTTCATAAAAATGGCGGTCTTCGGTCGCGATCAGCGTCTGCACCAGCAAATCAGGGAAACCGGAACGCTGCACGAACAGCCGCTGCTCGCCATTAGGCGACTGCAACATGGTGATCAGCTTGGGATCCAGACGGAAAAACCCGAAGCTACGCTGATTCTCGAGGTTCTGGATTTGTTGCAGTCGATCGCTGCTGAAAGTCATTTTGGCGCGGATCTGCCCTTCTTTGCCGTCCGGGAAATCAAACGGTCGCCGCAGGATCTCGATACTATTGGACTGGACGGTGAACTCACCCGGCCGGGTGATGCGATTAACCTCGCGGTACTGCATGCCCTCCAGCAGGTTGACCATCTCCTTTTTGCTGTAGGCCATGCCCGGTTCAAGGTTGACCATGCGGCCATAAACCGTTGCGGGCAGCTGCCAGACTTTGCCGTCAATGCGGCCGCGAATTTCGCTGTCGAGATAGACGCCATAAGCCGACATCACAATCACGAAGATCAGGAACAGGCGAATCATCAGCCCCAGCAAACGCCGTTTCTTGCGTGGCCGCCGGCTCATTGCTTCTTCCTCTTCATCATCGTCGTCATAATCGTCTTCGTACTCCTCGTACTCGTCGTCATAGTCTTCATCCTTACGACGTCGGGCCGCCGGGCGGCGGAGAGGTTTTCGTCGTGACGCACTTGCCTTGCGTCCGATGGGTTCGCGGTCATCCCGAGACATTTACAGTGACTTCTCCATCAGGTTACTGACGGCCGCGGATTCTCTGCCGTGGCCGCCTACTCTGCGTCCCCCTTCCCATACCCGGAAGAGGGAAACATCTGAAAAAAACGCCGGGAGCGTTTTTTAACGTCGCGCCAGCGACGGCTCCCCGAGCCAGCCACACGGATGTGGCGAGTACAAAAAACGCCGGGAGCGTTTTTTAACGTCGCGTCAGCGACGGCTCCCCGAGCCAGCCACACGGATGTGGCGAGTACAAAAAACGCCGGGAGCGTTTTTTAACGTCGCATCAGCGACGGCTCCCCGAGCGAGCCACACGGATGTGGCGGATAAGAAACCGGCCCGGCCTCCAGCCACAGACAACCGGTAGGGCCCGAGCCGTGGCACTCCCCTATTGCTGATACTTTTTGGTTCGTCTGGTCGGTATGGCGTTCGCCGGATCATCCGGCCAGACGTGCTTCGGGTAACGCCCTTTCATCTCTTTTTGTACTTCACGATAGGCGCCCTGCCAGAACGCAGCCAGATCGCGGGTAATCTGCAATGGCCGCTGCGCAGGCGATAACAATTCCAGCACCAGCACCACGCGCCCTTCCGCCACCGATGGGCTTTGCCGCTCACCGAACATTTCCTGCAGACGCACCGCCAGCACCGGCGGCTGTTCCCACTGATAACGAATCGGCAAACGACTGCCGCCCGGCACAGTGTAATGGCTGGGTAAAGCGCTATCCAGGCGTTGCCGCAACGGCCAGTCCAGCAGACGCAATAGCGCGTCGGTCAGATCGACCTGCTCCAGCGCCCGGCGATCGCGCACACCGGACAACGACGGCGACAACCAGGTATCCAGCGACGCCAACAGCGCGTCATCATCCGCCAACGGCCAGGCCACCTCCGGCAACCAGAGCCTGGCGCAGAGCAGTCGCTGGCGCAGTTGCGTCGCGCTATCGCTCCAGTTCAACACGCTCAGTCCCTGTTCACGAATCCATCCCAGCATGGCCTGTTGCCATTCCTCATCGGAAGGTTTAGCCAGCGGCTGAACGCGCAACGTTAATTCGCCGAGTCGGGTGCGTCGGCTGGCGCGCAGGGTACCTTTTTCTGCATCCCAGTGCACCTGATTCTGCTGTGTCACCAACGCCGGATGATGTTGCGTCAGCCGCTCGATATCCACCGCCAACGCCAGTTGAATCCGCGCATCGGCGCTGTTCGGGCTCTGCATCAACGCCGGCGCAATCAACCATTCGGCGGCGGATAACGCCTCCTCCGGCGGCAGGCTGGCGCCCGTGCCGTTAGCCAGCAGGTAACGACCGTCCCGGGAACGCTGTTGCGCCACCCGATCGGGAAAAACCG
>NZ_CM001857.1:3269835-3296513 GCF_000400505.1 Musicola paradisiaca NCPPB 2511
GTCGGACAGCGACGGCGAGCCGCTGCGGGGCGGCTCCTCGATTATCGCAGCCAGCAACGCGGCCGTCGCCAGCGCATCGTCATTGTCGCCGGCATAGTGCAACATCGCCGCCAGACGGGGATCGCACCCCAGCGCCGCCATTTGCCTGCCATCCGGTGTCAAGCGCTGCCCGGGATCGCAAATCGCCAGCACTCGCAACAACTGCTGCGCCGCCAGCAAGGCAGGCGTCGGCGGAGTATCCAACCAGGTCAATTGCCCGACGTCCGCACATCCCCATTGCAGCAACTCCAGCCAGAAACCGGACAGATCGCTGTGCAGGATTTCAGGTTCGCTTTGCGCCGCCGCTCGCTCCGCCTGCTCCCGGGCAAACAGATGCCAGCACACGCCGGGCTCCAGGCGACCGGCACGGCCGGCGCGCTGCGTCATGGAGGCCTGACTGATACGCTGTGTGACCAACCGGGTCAGCCCGGTTTTAACGTCAAACAGCGCCACGCGCTCCAGACCGCTATCCACAACCACCCGGATCCCTTCAATCGTCAGACTGGTTTCAGCGATATTGGTCGCCAGCACGACTTTGCGCCGGCCGGGCTCTGCCGGCAGGATCGCCTTTTGCTGCTCAGCCAGCGTAAGTGCGCCGTACAACGGGCAGATCGCAATCTCCTCCGGCACGTTTTCTTCCAACAGAGCCTGCAGGCGCTTTATCTCCCCGACGCCGGGCAGAAACACCAGTTGCGATCCGGTTTCCTGCTGCAACAGCCGTAAAATCAACCGTGACAGCGCGTCCTCCAGCCGCTCTTGCGACCCCATTGCGTGATATTGCCGAGTCACCGGCCAGGAACGGCCCGCTGATGTCACCGCTCGCGCCTGCGGTAATAAAGAAGAGAGGCGATCGTTATCCAACGTGGCGGACATAATCAGCAGACGCAGATCGTCACGTAACCCTGCCTGTACATCCAGCAACAGCGCCAGCGCCAGATCCGCCTGTAGGCTGCGTTCATGAAACTCATCCAGGATGACCAGCGATACGCCCTCCAGCGCCGGATCCCGCTGTAGCATGCGCGTCAGAATGCCTTCCGTTACCACCTCCAGGCGCGTCTGCTCGCTAATGCGGCTTTCCGCGCGCATGCGATATCCCACGGTGCGACCGGGCGCTTCCCCCAGTTGCTCCGCCAGCCGCCAAGCCACGCTTTTCGCCGCCAGCCGCCGCGGCTCCAGCATCACGATACGACCGGGAAAACCGCCCTTCAGCAGCAGTTGCAGCGGCAACCAGGTCGATTTTCCTGCGCCGGTCGGCGCGTGCAGCAGTACCTGCGGCGCAGAACGCAGCGATTGAACGACGTCATCCAGCACCGCACTGACGGGGGGTAAATTCACAACATGCTCCATAATCACGACGGGACAACGCCTTAACTTTATGCGGCAGGCATTGTAGCATCGGAACCCCGCGGAACAGAGATCCCGACATGAACACGACCCATCGTCTGTTTTTCGCCTTGTCACTGCCGGAAGAGACAAGCCAGCAGATTATTCGCTGGCGAGCACAGTCATTCCCGTTACAGGCCGGTAGACCGGTAGCCGCCGCCAACCTGCATCTGACGCTGGCGTTTCTGGGCGAGGTCAGCGAACGTAAGGCACAGCAACTGCAGACGTTGGCCGGCCGTATTCACCAGCCCGGTTTTACGCTGACACTGGACGACGCCGGGCACTGGCCCCGGCCGGGTGTGGTATGGCTGGGATGCCGGCACGCGCCGCGCGGCCTGCTGCAACTGGCTGAATTGTTGCGTTCTCAGGCCGCGCGCAACGGCTGTTATCAAAGCCCGCAACCGTTTCATCCGCACATTACCCTGTTACGCGCAGCCACACGACCGGTCGCCCTGCCTGCGGCAACTTTCAGGTGGACGCTACCGATACAACAGTTCACGCTGTATGAATCCCGCCAGGAAGAAGGCCGGATACGTTATCATCCGCGAGCCCACTGGCCGTTAACATCCTGAGTCCACTACCCATGGAATTTTCCCCACGCCTGCAAGCCGCCACCCTGATAAAGCGTTACAAACGTTTTCTGGCGGATGTGATAACCCCCGCCGGGGATACGTTGACGCTGCACTGCCCCAATACCGGCGCCATGACCGGATGCGCGACGCCGGGAGATACCGTCTGGTACTCCACCTCCGATAATCCTAAACGCAAATATCCGCATACCTGGGAGTTGACGGAAACGGCGCAGGGAGACTGGATTTGCGTCAATACGTTACGTGCCAATGTGTTGGTACAAGAAATGCTACGGGCCCGACTTATTCCGACGCTCGCCGACTATACTGAGCTCAGAACAGAAGTGCGCTACGGCGAGGAAAACAGCCGAATAGACGTGCTGTTGCAGGCACCCGGCAGGATCGACTGCTATATTGAAGTAAAATCCGTCACATTATTGCAACATGGATGTGGTTACTTTCCCGATGCGGTGACGCTCAGGGGGCAAAAGCATTTGCGCGAACTGCAACAGGTTGTCATCCAAGGGAAACGGGCGGTGTTGTTGTTTGCGGTATTGCACTCCGGTATCCGGAGCGTGGCGCCCGCACAGCATATCGACCGACATTACGCCGAATTATTGCTGCAATCGCAGCAACGGGGGGTTGAAATACTGTGTTACGGTACCCATCTTTCCCCCGATGGCATCAACCCGGGAGAGTTGTTACCTTTCAATAACGTGACAAGGGTAAGCTAATTCCACCACATGTCAGGTATTATCGGTGGGAACACGGAACTCCTCACACTTTGTCAGGCCGGTGTTAGGAATGATTGCCAACCCAACCACCATCTGTTATTTATAGCGGCCTGTTTTCCCCCCGGGGATCGATACTGCGTGTCGTGTTATGTAGGAGAAGCAACATGCAAGAAGGGCAAAACCGTAAGACATCCTCTCTGAGCATTCTCGCAATTGCCGGAGTGGAGCCATACCAGGAGAAGCCGGGCGAAGAATACATGAACGACGCTCAATTGGCTCATTTCAAGCGTATTCTTGAAGCATGGCGCAACCAACTCAGGGACGAAGTGGATCGCACCGTATCGCATATGCAAGATGAAGCCGCCAACTTCCCTGATCCGGTGGATCGTGCCGCGCAGGAAGAGGAATTCAGTCTCGAACTGCGTAATCGCGA
This sequence comes from Musicola paradisiaca NCPPB 2511, assembly GCF_000400505.1. Lineage (NCBI taxonomy): Bacteria > Pseudomonadati > Pseudomonadota > Gammaproteobacteria > Enterobacterales > Pectobacteriaceae > Musicola > Musicola paradisiaca. The sequence continues at coordinate 3,272,994 of NZ_CM001857.1, forward strand.
TCGCGAACGCAAACTGATCAAAAAAATTGCCAAAACGCTGCAGAAAATCGAAGACAACGAGTTTGGTTATTGCGAATCCTGCGGCGTGGAAATCGGTATCCGCCGTCTGGAAGCCCGCCCGACTGCCGATCTTTGTATCGACTGTAAAACGCTGGCCGAAATCCGCGAAAAGCAAATGGCGGGTTGATTCAATCAGGCGGGAGCCTATAACCTTCCCGCCTGATTTCATCCTGTCGCTTACCGCGGATGCTGGATTTTACTGACATGATACGCCCGCATTCGTATGCCTGAATCTCCTCTTTACGTCGGACGCTTCGCGCCTTCCCCGTCTGGCGACTTACACTTCGGTTCGTTGATTGCTGCTCTTGGCAGCTACCTGCAGGCACGCGCCTGCAGGGGGCATTGGCTGGTGCGCATTGAAGATATCGATCCGCCGCGAGAAATCCCCGGCGCCGCCAGCCGGATCCTGCGCCAGTTGGAACACTATGGTTTGCAGTGGGATGGCGACGTGCTCTATCAGTCCCAGCGTCACGACCGTTATCGGGAAGTGCTGGCGGATTTGCAACGTCAGAGTAAAAGCTATCATTGCACCTGTACCCGGCAACGCATCCAACAGCTCGGCGGCTTCTATGACGGCCACTGTCGGGATTTGGCGCAGCCTCCGTACCATACCGCCCTGCGGCTACGTCAGGAACGCCCGGTGCTGTGCTTTGATGATAGGCTGCGAGGTCGTATAGAGGCAGACCCCATGCTGGCCGCAGAAGACTTTATCATCCATCGTCGTGACGGCCTGTTTGCCTACAATCTGGTGGTCGTTGTAGACGATCACGATCAGGGCGTCACGGAGATCGTGCGCGGCGCGGACCTGATTGAACCAACCGTTCGTCAGTTATCCTTATACCAACAGTTGGGCTGGCGTGCGCCGTCCTACATTCATTTGCCGCTGGCGCTCAATGCCGAAGGCAACAAACTGTCCAAGCAGAATCATGCGCCCGCATTGCCCGATGGTGATCCGCGACCGGTGCTGGCACAGGCCTTGGCATTCCTTAACCAGCCTTTGACCGCGCCTTGGCAGGCGCTTTCGCTGCCGGAACTGTTGCACCAGGCCGTGCAGAACTGGGCGCTTAAAACCATTCCCGTCGACCTTGCCATCTCACCGCCGGGAATAACATCAGCATTCTCAAAGGGCTGAGTGTGAGCTATGATTAGCCGCTATTTTTGTTGTGCCGTTAATTTCTGAACCATTATCGAGGTGTATTATCTTTACCCGGGTAGCGAATTTTTGCCGCAAAGTACTCAATCGTGAAAACAGCCCCATGGCGGAGGAAATACCAAGCCAAGCGCTGATGGTGATCCCCCGCGATCAGCACCCGATTTCACGCAGCGACATCAGCGAAAACGCGCTGAAAGTCCTCTATCGGCTGAACAAGGCCGGCTATGAAGCCTACCTGGTGGGCGGCGGCGTGCGCGATCTGCTGTTAGGCAAGAAGCCGAAAGACTTCGATATCACCACGAATGCCACCCCAGAGCAGGTGCGCAAACTGTTCCGCAACTGTCGGTTGGTTGGTCGCCGTTTCCGTCTGGCGCATGTGATGTTCGGCCCTGAAGTGATTGAGGTGGCGACGTTTCGCGGCCACCATGAACAGCATCAGGAACAGCAGGTGAAGAACGCATCACAGCAGGATCAAAACGGTATGCTGTTGCGTGACAACATCTTCGGTACCATTGAAGAAGATGCTCAACGCCGCGATTTCTCCATCAACAGCCTCTATTACAGCATCGCGGACTTTACCGTTCGCGACTATACCAACGGCGTGAACGATCTTCGTCAGGGCATTATTCGTTTGCTGGGCGATCCGGAAACCCGTTATCGGGAAGATCCGGTACGGATGCTACGCGCGGTGCGTTTTGCCGCCAAGCTCGGCATGAAGATCAGCCCGGAAACTGCTGAGCCGATTCCGCGTCTATCCTCGCTGCTGCACGATATCCCGCCCGCACGCCTGTTCGAAGAAGCGTTGAAACTGTTACAGGCGGGGTACGGTTATCCCACGTATCAGTTGCTGTGCGAATACCAGCTGTTCCAGCCGCTATTCCCGTTGCTCAGCCGCGATCTCACGGCGAACGGCGAAAGCACAATGGAACGCATGCTTGTCCAGGTGCTGAAAAATACCGACCAGCGCATCCAGAACGACATGCGCGTCAACCCGGCATTTTTATTCTCCGCCATGCTCTGGTACCCACTGGTGGAACACGCGCAGAAACTGACGCAAGAAAGCGGCCTCGCCTATTTCGAGGCCTTTGCACTGGCAATGAATGACGTGCTGGATGAACAGTGTCGTTCTTTGGCGATCCCCAAACGAATCACCTCGCTTATCCGCGATATCTGGCAGTTACAACTACGCCTGTCGCGCCGTCAGGGAAAACGCGCCTTCAAACTGATGGAACACCCCAAATTCCGCGCCGCGTATGACCTGCTCAGCCTGCGTGCCGAGATCGAGCATAATCAGGAATTGCTGCGTCTGTCGGAATGGTGGGGCGAATTTCAGGTCGCGCCGCCTCATCGCCAACAGTCCATGCTGAGCACGCTGGATGACGGCCCGACGCCACATCGCCGCTCCCGCCGTCCGCGCAAACGTCCGGCGCCCGGCCGCCGTGAGCGATCCTGATGACCCGCGTCTATCTGGCGCTGGGCAGTAACCTTGCCCAGCCGCTACACCAGGTGGAATCCGCCCTGCAGGCGTTGGGGGCGATTGCGGAAACCCGGTTGGTGCGCTGCTCGTCGTTTTATCGCAGCCGCCCGCTGGGGCCGCAAGATCAACCTGATTACCTGAATGCGGTGGCGGAACTGGACACAGGTCTGGCACCGGAAGCCTTGCTGGACCATACCCAACGTATCGAGCAGCAACAAGGGCGGGTTCGCAAAGAAAGTCGTTGGGGACCACGCACGCTCGACCTGGATATTCTGCTGTTCGGCGAACAGATTATTCAGACCGAGCGCCTGACAGTGCCGCATTACGACATGAAAAATCGTGAGTTTATGCTTTATCCCCTGGCGGAACTGGCGCCTGATCTGGTTTTCCCTGATGGTGAACGTCTTAGCGAGCGGTTGCGTCTGGTTCCGCGCAACGGGTTGACCGCCTGGGACACAAAAACAGAGTAACTCTTTATTTTTCAATGAGAAATAGAGCACTACCCCTCCTCTCCCGCATCCATTAGAATGATTCCTCCTTATTGATTACCTTGACGTTGATTCGGGACAACCACCATGAAAGCAACGACCATTTCCCACCTGCGCCAGTGGAAACTGGATAACAAGAAATTCGCCACTCTCACCGCTTATGACGCTGGTTTCGCCCGCCTGTTCTTTGAGCAGGGCATTCAGGTCATGCTGGTGGGAGATTCGCTCGGCATGACCGTGCAGGGGCACGATTCCACGCTCCCGGTCACGATCGACGATATGGTTTACCACACCCGCTGCGTTCGACGCGGCGCCCCCCATTGCCTGTTGCTCTCCGATTTACCGTTCATGAGTTGCGCTACGCCGGAACAAGCCTGTCTGCACGCTGGAGAACTGATGCGCGCCGGGGCCAATATGGTGAAAGTGGAAGGCGGCAGTTGGCTGGCGCCGACCGTCAGTATGCTGACCGAACGTGCGGTGCCGGTTTGCGGACACCTGGGATTGACGCCGCAATCAGTCAACATCTTCGGCGGTTACAAAGTACAGGGGCGGGATGAAACGGCCGCCAATCAATTAATGGCCGACGCACTGGCGCTGGAAAAAGCAGGCGCGCAACTGATGGTGCTGGAATGTGTGCCCGCGTCGCTGGCGCAACGTGTGACCGCAGCGTTGGATATTCCGGTTATCGGTATCGGCGCCGGCAATGCCACCGACGGCCAGATACTGGTCATGCACGATGCGCTCGGCATCACCGGCGCCCAGACCCCGAAATTCGCCCGCAATTTTCTGGCGGAAACACACGACATTCGCTCGGCCATCCGCCTCTATATCCAGGAAGTCGAGCAGGGATCCTTCCCTAGCGAGCAATACGCTTTCCGCTAATACAGGAGAAACAGAGTGCTGATTATTGAAACCCCGATCCTGCTGCGCCGCGAGATCCGCCGGTGGCGTCAGGACGGTAAGCGGATTGCACTGGTTCCCACCATGGGCAATCTGCATGAAGGTCATATCAAACTGGTGAACGAAGCCCGCGCCCGGGCTGATGTTGTCGTTGTCAGTATTTTCGTCAACCCCATGCAATTTGAGCGGGCCGACGATCTCGCCCGCTACCCCCGAACCTTACAGGAAGACTGCGAAAAGCTGACCCGCAATAATGTGGATCTGGTTTTCGCGCCGTCGCCGGACGTGATTTACCCCAACGGCTTGCAGCAACAAACATTTGTGGAAGTGCCGGGCCTGTCCCAGATGCTGGAAGGCGCAAGCCGTCCCGGCCATTTCCGCGGCGTCGCTACCGTCGTCAGCAAGCTGTTCAATCTGGTGCAGCCGGACGTGGCTTGCTTTGGTGAAAAGGACTACCAGCAACTGACGCTGATCCGCCAACTGGTGGCCGATATGGGCTACGACATCAGTATCGTCGGCGTACCGACGGTGCGAGACCAGGACGGGCTGGCGCTCAGTTCCCGCAATGGCTACCTCACCGCAGAGGAGCGCCAACGCGCACCACATCTCCCCCGCATCATGGGCGATATCGTGGAACAGTTGGCCAACGGCGACCGGCAGATTGACGACCTGTTGGCTCAGGCAGCACACGCGCTGCGTGATGCGGGATTCACACCGGATGAACTGTTTATTCGCGACGCCGATACTCTTCAGCCGCTGAACACAGAAAGCACCCGGGCAGTGGTACTGATGGCGGCCTGGCTGGGTAAAGCACGCTTGATTGATAACCAGCAAGTGGATCTAACCACCTGAATTTTCACTCTCAGAGAGACAGACCGATGATACGAACCATGCTGCAAGGCAAGTTGCACCGGGTAAGAGTCACCCAGGCGGATTTGCATTATGAAGGCTCCTGCGCCATTGATCAGGATTTCATGGATGCCGCCGGCATTCTCGAATATGAAGCCATCGATATTTACAACGTGGACAACGGCCACCGTTTCTCCACATATGCCATCGCCGCTGAACGCGGTTCACGCATTATTTCGGTTAACGGTGCGGCGGCACGCTGCGCGTGCGTTGGCGACAAGCTGATCATCTGTTCCTACGTGCAAATGCCGGATGAACAAGCCCGCGGTCATCATCCCAAGGTGGCGTATTTCGGTGAGAACAACCAGCTGGAGCGCACCGCCAAGGCCATCCCGGTGCAGATCGCCTGACGCGCCGCCAAGCATAATGATGATCTCCTGCAAAGAGCGCGTTTAAGGTTTACCAACAATCACCACCTCCCCAGAAGGGGGTTTACCGCTGACAATGAAAGAGGCGGTGAAAATCACCGCCTCTTTCATTTCATCGCTACCGCCGTACCATCAGCTACGCAAACCGCGTCCTCGCTCTATCAACCACCAGGCCAGACCGTAAAACGCCAGAATAAACGCCGCCAGCACCAGCAATGTCAGGGACAGCGGTACATCGTGGATCCCCAGAAAGCCGAAGCGAAATCCGCTGATCATGTACACGATGGGGTTCAATTTCGACACTAATTGCCAGAATGGCGATAGCAATGCCAGGGAATAGAACACACCGCCGAGATAGGTCAGCGGCGTCAGAACAAACGTCGGAATCAGGCTGATATCGTCAAAGGTCTTGGCAAAGATGGCGTTCAGCAGCCCAGCCAGCGAAAACAGCAGCGCCGTCAGCAACAAGGTCACTATCACCATCCACCAGGCATGCACCTGCAAAGGAACAAAAAACAGCGACACCATAGTTACCAGGATCCCGACGCAGATGCCGCGCGCCATACCGCCGCCGACATAACCGATGATAATGATATGGGTCGGCACCGGCGCGACCAGCAACTCCTCGATATTGCGCTGGAACTTGGCACTGAAAAATGACGACGCCACATTGGCGTAGGAATTGGTAATCACCGACATCATGATAAGGCCGGGCACGATAAACTGCATGTAGGTAAACCCGTTCATGTCGCCGATACGATTGCCGATCAGGTTGCCGAAAATGATGAAATAGAGCGACATGGTAATCACCGGCGGCACCAGCGTTTGAACCCAGATACGCGCGAACCGGGTGACTTCCTTGATCCAGATACTCTGTAATGCTACCCAGAATAATCGCATCATGCCTTACCTCCGTTGTTCACCAGCGCCACGAACAGTTCCTCCAGGCGATTAGCCTTATTACGCATGCTGAGAACCTGAATTCCCTGTGCGCTCAATTGGCTGAAAATACCGTTCAAGCCCTGCTCCCGCATGACATCGACCTCCAGCGTCGAGGTATCCGTCAGACGGAAACGATACCCCTCCAGATGCGGCAAAGCGCTTTTGGACGCCAGATCAAAGATGAACGTTTCCGACTGCAACTTGCCCAGTAGTTGTTTCATGGAGGTGTTTTCCACCAGCAGGCCGTTCTGGATAATGCCGATGTTGCGACACAGCATCTCCGCTTCCTCCAGATAGTGCGTAGTCAGGATGATCGTCGTACCCTGGCTGTTCAGCTCTTTGAGAAATCCCCACATGGAGCGCCGCAATTCGATATCTACGCCGGCGGTCGGCTCATCAAGGATCAACAAGCGCGGGCTGTGCATCAATGCACGGGCAATCATCAAACGCCGCTTCATCCCGCCGGATAGCATGCGCGCCCGATCATGACGTTTTCCCCACAGATCGAGCTGCGATAGATAGGTCTCCGCCCGTTGCAACGCCTCATGCCGGGGAACGCCGTAATAACCCGCCTGGTTGACCACGATCTGCAACACCGTTTCGAACGGATTGAAGTTGAACTCCTGCGGTACCAACCCCAACTGTCGTTTGGCGTTGACGATATCTTTATCAATGTCGTAACCAAATACCTGTACCCGGCCGGCGCTTTTATTGACCAGAGAGCTGATGATGCCGATGGTCGTCGATTTACCCGCGCCGTTCGGCCCCAGCAACGCATAAAAATCCCCGGCTTCGACGTGCAGATCGATCCCCCGCAACGCCTGAACGCCACCTGCATAAATCTTGGTGACATTCCCCAGTTCCAGTGCGTATGTCATAAAGAACATGCCTTATTTTTCAGTGAGTGGACCACTTGCCGCCGGCCCAGTTTTCGATTTTCAAACGATACTGATTGCTCTATATTAGCCTGCACCGCAATTTGCTGTTACAGGTCATTTACTTTCATGAAAACGATAGAAACACTCATCGCCAACAACCAGCAATGGTCCGAAACAATAGTGAAAGAAGATCCTGGTTATTTTGAACGGCTGGCTCTGGCCCAACGTCCGCGATTCCTGTGGATCGGGTGTTCGGACAGCCGCGTCCCCGCAGAAAGCCTCACCAGTCTTGAGCCCGGAGAATTGTTCGTCCACCGCAATGTCGCCAACCTGGTCATTCATACTGATTTGAATTGTCTGTCGGTGGTGCAGTATGCCGTGGAAGTTCTGGAAGTGGAACATATCATCATCTGCGGTCATCATGGTTGCGGAGGTGTTCAGGCGGCGGTGGAAAACCCCGAACTGGGGCTGATCAATAACTGGCTGCTGCATATCCGTGACTTGTGGTACAAGCACAGTTCCCTGCTGGGGGAGCTTCCGCCGGAAGAGCGCTTTAACAAACTCTGTGAAATCAACGTAGTGGAACAGGTGTACAACCTGGGGCACTCTACCATCATGCAGTCCGCTTGGAAGCGTGGGCAGAAAGTCGCCATTCATGGTTGGGTTTACGGCATCCAGGATGGTCGTCTGCGGGATCTGGAAGTCACCGCCACCAGCCGGGAAATGCTGGAGCAAGGCTACCGTCGGGCCATATCCGCCCTCTGAGTTCACATTTGCGCGCCCATCAGAATGGGCGCGTCATCCATCCCCTACCCGCCTGGTCGTTTTTTCAACTTACTGCGGCACGACTTTGCCGACATAGGGCAAATGGCGGTAATGCTGGGCATAGTCGATACCGTAACCCACGACAAATTCGTCCGGAATGGAGAAACCGACCCACTCCACGGTCACGGCCACTTCACGACGCGATGGTTTATCCAGCAGCGTACAGATAGCCAATGATTTAGGCGCGCGCAATTGCAGGATTTCACGCACCTTGCTGAGGGTGTTGCCGGAGTCGATGATATCTTCGACGATCAACACGTCTTTGCCCCGGATATCCTCATCCAAATCCTTGAGGATCTTTACATCGCGGGTGGTGCTCATACCGCTGCCATAACTGGAAGCCGTCATGAAATCCACTTCATGAGAGACAGTAATCGCGCGGCAAAGATCAGACATAAAAATAAACGAACCGCGCAAAAGCCCCACCAGCACCATATCGCTACCGCTGTTTTGATAATGCTCGCTGATTTGGCGACCCAGTTCAGCGACCCGAGCCTTGATCTCCTGTTCGGAAATCATGACTTCCACCGTATGTTTCATCATACTGACAACTCATTGAAAAAAAGTATTCGGTATCAGCCGCGCCGATCGTGCTCCGAGGCAGACACGCAGCCAGTTTGGGCCTAAAGACCTGAGCGCGCAGTATAGCAGAAAGCCGAATCGCCCCCACACATAACAGGATCTGACATGAGCGCCCAGTCTTCCAAAATCAGTTACAAAATCAATGAGCCCATCAATGTCGATCAGTTTATCGACCTGCTCTCCCGCACCACACTGGGCCCGCGCCGTCCGCTCGACAACCGGGAAGTGCTGGCCGGGATGTTGACCGAAGGCGATATTCTGGTGACGGCCTGGAGCCAGGCGCTGCTGGTCGGCATCGCGCGTAGCGTAACGGATTACCACTTTTGCTGTTATCTGTCCGACCTGGCGGTCGACGAAGCGTTTCAACATCAAGGCATCGGCAAACAGCTTATCCAGCACACTGCCCGACAATTAAAACCGATGTGTAAGATCATCCTGCTCGCCGCGCCGCAAGCTGTCGACTACTACCCGAAAATCGGTTTCAGCGCGCACCACAGCGCCTGGGTCGCCGACATGACAGTGTTCGATAGTCCGCAGGAATAACCGGCCGCCCACCACACTAATTGCAGTGATAACAACACTATTTTTACAAGACAGTCAGGATTTCGTTATCACGGCATAAATGTCGGTAAATCGCGTTGCGCCGGCGCAGTACAAGGGTTTTCATATGCCTGACCAAACAACCTAAATGCGAGGTGCAGTATGAAAACGTTAACCAAGATCTGCGGTACCGCAACATTCATTACCTGTCTTTCCCTGCTTGCCGCCGTCCCCGGCGCTTCCGCCCATCCGGAACTGGCCGATGCGCCGGCTTTCGGTCAGGCTGGGGCCTTGCCACCGCCGCCGGCGTTCATGCCGCCGATGCCCGCCCTATATCATGCATCGCTGCAAACAACGGATCCGGTGCAAGCCGTTGGCAAACTGAGCGCCAACGTCCCTGCCGGCAACGGCAAACTGTATGAAGTCAGCATCAGCATACGGGAATTGCCGCCACAACCCGAGCAGCCCAAAAATAACGCCGGCAAGTAATCCTGATGCACGGCCTTCCTGACAACTGATGACCACTGGAAACTCTGTATGAAAAATGCTGCCACCATGTTGATACTGGTGACGCTGAGCCTGCCGACATTGGCCGCGCCGCCAGGGCCGATGCCATTCGGCCCCGGATTCGGCGATGCACTGACTCATCGGCCTCCCGTTGGCGGTTTTCTCTATCAATTGCCCCCAGGCGCGGAAACTGTGTTGATCGCAGGTATCACTTATTATGTGCTGAACGGCATGTTCTACCGCCGGGATGACAATCGCTATGTCGTCGTCGACGCCCCGCCGCAAGCGGCAGTCAACGCGCCCAGCGGCGCATCGGTCGTCGATGTCAACGGGGAACGTTTCTACGTCAAGCAAGGAAGGTATTACAAACGCACCATCAACGGCGAATATTTTGAAGTGCCCAAACCCGCGGGGCTCTAGGCCTGCCGCCTTTATGTCTGCGGAACCTGTGTGTCCACCACTATCTGTGGGAAAAATACGGGTTGATCAGTACGGATACTGAGCCGGACCTGCTGTCCAGGCTCAAACCAGTTTCCTGTTTGTACTTGCAACTCCATATCGTTGACCCGGACGTGATAAACGTTGCTGTTGCCCATGAATAGCCGATCGACAACAATTGCCGAGCTTTCGGCATCCAGCGCCAACGCAATCTCCTGCGGCCTCACCAGCCAGTCGTAGCCCCCCAACGGCAGATTCAGAGACCTCAGCGACTGATGATCCCCCAGAAAGCTCTGCCAATAACGATCGCCGGTGATTCGCACCGGAAGATAGTTACTGTTGCCCAAAAAATCAGCCACATAACGGCTCACCGGCCGGTAATAGAGCGCGGCCGACACGCCCTGCTGCACAATGCCGCCGTCATGTATCAGTATCAAATGATCGGCGAAGGTAAAGGCATCTTCGCGATCTGATGTGGCGAATAACGCTGCAATCTGGCGCTGTTTCAGTATCTTACGCAACTCGCTGAGCAACTGATAACGTATCTGGCTATCGATGTTGGAAAACGGTTCATCCAACAGCAACAGTTTGGGCTGGCACGCCAATGTACGGGCGATCGCCACCCGTTGATGCTGGCCTTTCGACAATTCATGCGGGTAACAGCGGGTAAACGCCGCTAAACGCATCAATGCCGCCACGTCTTCGGTGATCGCCTTTATTTCGTCAGTGGATTTATCGCGCAGACCAAACGTAATATTTTCCATCACAGTCAGGTGGGGAAACAGCACGTCGTCCTGAAAAATCATACCGACCGAATTGGGCGCGAGAGCCCCCCCCGCCGGATCGCCCACGTTCTGATTGGCGATCGTGATACGGCCTTGTTCGAATGCCAGCAACCCGGCAATGGATTTCAGCAGCGTTGTTTTCCCCTCGCCACTGGCCCCCAACAGACAGACCATCTCACCTTCCCGGACGGAGAAGCTTATGTTGTCCAGCACCGGGACGTTAGGATAACAGCAGTTCAATGACGTAACCGTCAACACATCGGGTGTCGCCATAACGTTTCTACTCCTCCATCATCACCAAACGGATCAACCCCAACAGCGGAAGAATACCAATGCCGACTACCATCAGTGCCGGAGAGGCCACCAGATCCAGACGTTCATCCATGATAAAACGAAACACATAGGCCGCCATGGTCTCTACATTGAAGGGTTGCATCAATAGAGCAATATTCAACTCGCGTAGGCCTTCGCAAAAAACCAGCAAGACCCCGACAATCAGGCTATACCGCACTTGAGGTAAGTAGACCCACCACACGCGCTGAGCCGGGGTGTATCCCATGGAACGGCTGATGTCATTCACCGCACTCGGGATATGCCGCATACGTAGCTGCAAACGATCGATAAGTAACCCGCTAAAGCGCATGCAGTAAGCGATAATGAGCACCAAAATCGACCCAGCCCATAGTGACTCCCCGGCCGAGCGAGAAGGTGACAGCCAGAGATCCAGCCCCAGAAAAGGAACCAATACCCCCATTCCCAGTACCGTGCCCGGTATCAGACGATTGATACTGAGCAAACGCAGCGGATTACGATGCGCGATATTGCCAATCGACTGTGCATCGAAGATGCACAACAGCGCCAACGCCATCATCGCCAACGTTGAACAGGTTGAAGCCATGGCGCTATTGGTGAATGCCAACAGGAACGACAGGTTCCAAGTTTGCACTTCCGCCCTCACTGACCAATAAAGCAGGCAGAAAACCGGGATGATAAAAGCGATGCCGACCAAACCCCACCCCAGAATCATCAGCCCACATCGCCGCCATCCGCTCAGCTCGGGCAGTGACGCGGTTTTAACGCGATCATTCATTTGGTAACGCAACTGTCGGGTACGGCTGTATTGCGCCAGCAACCATAACGCCAGAATCGCCGGCAACAATATCGCCGATATGGCAGCCGCAGCCGCATGTTGCTCTTTATCCCGCCAGAGATCCAAACCTGCCGTTGTCAGCGTTTGCAAAGAAAAATACGCCGAGACGCCATAATCGCCCAGAGACTCTGACGCCACCAGTACCATGCCCAGCAGCATGGCGGGGCGACATAAAGGCAACGAAATACGCCAGAAAATCCGCACCGGTGAGTGATGCATCAGTTGCGCCGTCTGATGCAGATTCGGATGTTGCGTCATCAGAGCGGTTCGCACCAACAAATAAAGAGAGGGAAACAGTACCAGCGCCAGACACAGGCTGCTTCTGATGATGGGTGAAAAATGCTGCCATACCGTCAACGGCGGCATGTCGACGTCAAACTTTAACGCCTGCAGGATATAGCTGACCGGGCCGTCATACCCAAGTACGCCGCTATAAATGGCAGCTAACAGGTATGCCGGCATCGCCAACGGCAACAGCAACCCACGATGCAGCCAGCGCTGGCCGATAAACCGATACCTGGCCATCCCCCACGATAACGGCAAGGCGAACAGCAGGCTAAATACCATGCAACCCAACGCCAACAACACCGAATTCAGGCCATAAGCCGGAAACAAACGCCACAATATTCCCATCGTATCGACAGGAATAAACCATGCCAGTACGGCTACCGTTCCCATAGGGAACAACAGCATGCAGGCCAATACACTACTACTTACGCGCCAGATACCTGATGTCATGAGAGATAGGCTGCAATAGAATTCGGATTACACTATTAATATCAAAGCAGAAGGAGGGCAACATAACATCAAAAAACAATAAATATGTTGTAATCATGCCATTGCCGTTCCTTCCCCCTGCCGGTAGCCGTCCATCACATTTCATGCCCCCCGCCCGCACCGTTCAGATGGCAATAATGCTTGGAATACCAGACACTAACTGTGTTAACGTCATCCGATGACAGATAAACAGGTCTAATCATGAAAAATTCTGCACTGGTGCTGCTTCTGATCGGTTTAATGGGCTTCTCTTCCGCCAGTAAGGCGCTGAATGAGTTCGAAGCAGAAGACCTTGCCGACCTTACGGCAATTTTTGTCTATCTGAAAAACAGCTGCGGCTACAAGGATTTGCCCAACGAACAGATTCGCCGTGCGCTGGTTGTTTTCGCCCAACAAAACCACTGGGATCTCAGTAACTATAATCAGTACGACATGATTGCCTTGGGCGAAGCCAGTTATCGGGATCTGAGCGGAATCGCCATATCCACACCGAAAAAATGCCAGTCGCTGGCTCGAAACTCGCTCAATCTGCTTTCCAGCGCCCAGTAAAAGATAAAATCCTCCGTATTGCGTGAAATATGACCGTGCAAGCGCCATGAGAGTTAGCTATCATGGCGCGCCATTTTTCATGGCTGTTATCGCGGAGGAAGCCCTGACATGTCCCGGAAAGAAATATGGTATGAAACGCTACATGCCAACTTCGGTCAGTATTTTTCAATAGATCAGGTTCTTTACCACGAAAAGACCGACCATCAGGATTTAATCATTTTTGAAAATGCCGCACTGGGCCGGGTAATGGCGCTGGATGGCGTGGTACAGACCACCGAGCGGGATGAATTCATCTATCACGAAATGCTAACCCATGTCCCACTGCTGGCACACGGCGACGCGAAGCGTGTGCTGATCATCGGTGGCGGCGACGGCGGTATGCTGCGGGAAGTCTGTCGCCATCGCGATATTGAGCAGATCACCATGGTAGAAATAGACGCTGGCGTCGTCGCATTCTGTCGCCAACATCTGCCCAATCATAATGCCGGTGCCTATGACGACCCCCGGTTCCGCCTGGTCATTGCCGATGGTGTTGATTTCGTTAACGCCTGCCAGGAAAAATTTGACGTCATTATATCCGATTGCACCGACCCAATAGGCCCGGGAGAAAGCCTGTTCACTTCTGATTTCTATCAAGGATGCGCGCGCTGTCTGAATGATGGTGGCATCTTTGTTGCCCAGAACGGCGTTTGCTTTCTGCAACAGGATGAAGCCGTCAACAGCCACCAGAAGCTGAGTCATTATTTCAGCGATGTCAGCTTTTATCAGGCCGCAATCCCCACCTATTACGGCGGAATCATGACGTTTGCCTGGGCCAGCGATAACCCTCTATTGCGTACACTCTCGCTGGAAACACTGCAACAGCGTTTTGCCGCCTCCGGGATTGTATGCCGCTATTATAATCCGGCCGTTCACGTCGGCAGTTTTGCTCTGCCGCAGTATTTACTGAATGCGTTGTCAGCCGCCCGCTGATCTCCTGAATTCATAAGGGGGTGAATTAAATTGCAAAAGCTGAAACTGCATGGCTTTAACAATCTGACCAAAAGCCTGAGTTTTTGTATCTACGATATCTGTTATGCCAAAACGCCCGCCGATCGCGATGGCTATATCGCCTATATCGACGAGCAGTACAACGCCAATCGTTTGACAGAAATTCTGACCGAAACCTGCTCTATCATCGGCGCCAATATCCTCAATATCGCCCGGCAAGACTATGAGCCCCAGGGCGCCAGCGTCACCATTCTGGTCAGTGAAGAACCGGTCGATCCGCGGGATGTGGATACATCGGAGCATCCTGGCCCGTTGCCAAACTCCGTCGTCGCTCATCTTGATAAAAGCCACATCTGCGTACACACCTACCCGGAAAGCCACCCTGAAGGGGGCCTGTGTACGTTCCGCGCTGATATCGAAGTCTCCACCTGTGGCGTTATCTCCCCGCTAAAAGCGCTCAACTACCTGATCCATCAGCTTGAGTCAGATATTGTGACCATCGACTACCGTGTTCGGGGCTTCACACGCGATATCAACGGCGTGAAACATTTCATTGACCATAAAATCAATTCTATTCAGAACTTCATGTCTGAAGATATGAAATCCCTGTATCACCTGATGGACGTGAATGTTTACCAGGAAAACATCTTTCACACCAAAATGTTGCTGAAGGATTTTGATCTCAAACATTATCTGTTTAACGTCAGTCCGGAAGAACTCCGCCAGGAAGAGCGTAAGCGCATTACAAATCTGTTGTATCGCGAGATGCAGGAGATTTATTACGGCAGAAATATTCCCATCGTTTGACGGCCTGAAGGACATCGGGGACGCCGATCCCCGTTCTTTTCCGATTTCGCCAGCGGACATCAGGGTGCGAAACAAGAAAAACGGAATCGCTGAAAACGGGTATTGATCACAGGACAAAAAGACGAAGCCCCGGACGAGTAAGATCCAGGGCTTCTGAATGATTGGCGGTGCGGACGGGACTCGAACCCGCGACCCCCGGCGTGACAGGCCGGTATTCTAACCGACTGAACTACCGCACCGCGCTGTGCTCATAGAGCGGGAGGGATATTATTGCGCGCGGCAGAAACCGTCAATGTTTTTTATCACTAACCGCTTCTATTTGTTTACAATTTCGTCGCAATGGCGAGTTATTGCCCGTCACTGCGATCAATTCCGCCACAAACAACTGCCGCCTTTCTTCATCACCAGATCGAGACGCTGCTCATGCGCCATCAATTCATCATCATTGGCATGAATGACCTTCAACGCCGAGGCTGGGCGGGCAATACGCTGTATCGCTTCCGCCACCACCGCCTGTTGTGTTCCTTCGCTGTCGCTGGAAAATGCCAGAGACGTTTGACCGCCGGTCATCGCCAGATAAACTTCCGCCAGAATTTCAGCGTCAAGCAATGCTCCATGCAGAGTTCGCTTGCTATTGTCTATCTGATAGCGTGTACACAACACATCCAGGTTATTACGTTTTCCGGGGAACAACCGGCGCGCCATCGCCAAGCTATCCGTAATCTTGCAAAATGTTTCGGTCTTCGGGATATCCCGATTCAACATACGGAATTCGTAATCCATAAAACCGATATCAAACGATGCATTATGGATGACCAGTTCCGCACCACGGATAAACTCAATAAATTCATCGACAATATCGGCATAGGCTGGCCGATCAATCAAAAACTCGTCACTGATGCCATGAATCTGAAACGCCTCAGGATCTACCAGCCGATCCGGCTTAAGATATACATGGTAGTGG
The DNA here is from genome assembly GCF_000400505.1 of Musicola paradisiaca NCPPB 2511. NCBI lineage: Bacteria > Pseudomonadati > Pseudomonadota > Gammaproteobacteria > Enterobacterales > Pectobacteriaceae > Musicola > Musicola paradisiaca. The sequence continues at coordinate 3,289,083 of NZ_CM001857.1, forward strand.
CGTCCCGTTAACCGACGGTTGATGACTTCCACCGCACCAATTTCAATAATACGGTGGCCTTCATAATGAACCCCCAGCCGGTTCATGCCGGTGGTTTCGGTATCAAGGACGACTTGTCTCGTAATTACAGTGCTCATCGGTTTCGTTTATGTCAGACTTGGGCTTTTGATCTTATGAACAAGAGTCTACCAGAGATGCTCAAGCAGGTTGAAATTTTCACTGACGGATCCTGTCTCGGAAACCCCGGCCCTGGCGGTTATGGTGCGCTGTTACGCTATAAACAGCATGAAAAAACCCTCAGTGGAGGGTACCGTCTGACAACCAACAACCGCATGGAACTGATGGCCGCCATTGCAGCCTTGGAAACGTTAACAACCGAATGTGAAGTCACGCTCAGCACCGATAGCCAATATGTCCGGCAAGGCATCACTCAGTGGATTCATAACTGGAAAAAACGCGGCTGGAAAACTACGGAGAAGAAACCGGTCAAAAATGCCGATTTATGGCAACGATTGGATACCGCAGTTCAGCGTCATCATTTGCACTGGAAATGGATTAAAGGACATTCTGGCCACCCGGAAAACGAGCGATGCGATGTGCTGGCCAAACAGGCGGCAAACAATCCCACGCAGGAAGACACTGGGTATCAACCCGATTAATGACTCTGGTAGTAGCTCTTCGTCGCGCCCAAAGGACGACGTAATGGTGATTTTCTAAACAAGGTTTTAGAGGGGGTAATCGTCAGTGGAATTGTTCGCTTCCGCGCGATCAGCACATTGATGCATCCAAGCAAAGGCAAATGATTCCGCCAGACGCCACGTTCCTGATGACGCCAGGGCAATACATGCAGGCTGTCATGGTGTACCACTTCATAATTCAGCAGACTCAGCCAGTCTATTACCCGCATCTGGCTGAACATTCTGCTGCAATAAGGCTGCCGCCGCCGGACTCCGGGCAACAACTTCCCCATGCCGACCAGGCTAATCGGATTGAAGCCGCTGATAATAAGCCAACCATCGCTAATCAACACGCGATCAATTTCTCGCAACACTCGGTGAGGATCGGCGGAATATGACAGCGTATGCGCCAACAGGCAGGCATCAATAGATTTCTCGGCGAAAGGCAGTTGATAAGGATCAGCGACAACATGCGCTCGGCCAAGAGCCGGGCACATATTGACTTGATGAGGGATAGTACATTCCTCACTGTCAATTTCTATGCTCAGCGCACCAACTTTCAATAAATGAAAACCAAAAATCCTTGACCACCAAGGGGATAGCGCTGTATTCAGCGTTTCTTTATACAAATTCCCCCAGGGAATCTTCTCCCATGATTCTGGCGCCGCTATCTTCTGTGATGTTTGTGCTGGTTTCATGTTCTAGTATCTTCCCCAGATAAATCGAAACGAGGATGCAGTATGAATCTTATCAGTGTTCCCGCTTTTACGGATAACTACATATGGCTACTGGAGCATGAGAATCAATGTGTCATCGTTGATCCCGGCGATGCATCTCCAGTGTTGTCGGCCATCGAGAAACGCCAGCTAAATCCTGCCGCAATTCTATTAACTCATCATCACAATGACCACACGGGAGGCGTGACTGCACTAAAAGAGCGCTTTGCTTCCATACCGGTTTATGGCCCGGAAGAAACCCGACAGAAGGGGGCAACGCAAATCGTACACGAAGGTGGCGTCATACTGCTGTTAGGCTCGGAATTCTCTGTTTTTTCCGTTCCGGGGCACACGGCGGGACATCTCGCGTATTATAGCGCCCCATATTTGTTCTGCGGTGACACATTATTTTCTGCTGGCTGTGGACGCATTTTTGAAGGAACGCCGGAGCAGATGTGGGGGTCAGTCAGTAGATTAGCGCAGCTACCAGATGAAACACTGGTTTGCTGTGCTCATGAATACACACAGTCCAATCTTGAGTTCGCACATCATATCTGGCCAGAAGAGACTGACATTCGCGATTATTTACTCAAAATCAGACAATTACGAGAGAAAGGATCACCATCCCTGCCTTCCAGATTAGGAGTAGAACGTAGAATAAATATTTTTTTAAGATGTAATGATATTGATTTAAAAAGAAAATTTTCAAATAACATGGATACTAATACGGATTGGCAAATTTTTGCGCATTTACGCACAATGAAAAACCAATTCTGACGTTTTTTGTTGTGCCGGACAGCCAATCAAAGTATGATTGCGTGTCTTTTAAGCAACTATTGACATATATATGAAGACTAAAGCGACCCTCATCGCCTCAGTCTTGTTAACGGGTTGCCAAGTATCGCCTTACGATACTTCCCAACCCAGACAACATGCACAGAGTCTGTCTTCGGCAGGTCAAAGTGAAGCAAGAATGTACACAAATGGTCGAGAGACAGATGCACGCTGGCTGGATGATAACAGCCTCGCGCAGCGAGATTTGTGGAACTTCATTGGCGACGAGCTGAAGATGGAGGTTCCGGATAACGCCCGGATCCGCGAGCAAAAAGCGCGTTATTTAAAAAATAAGAGCTATCTCCACGATGTAACATTACGGGCAGAGCCGTACATGTACTGGATAGTCGAGCAGATTAAACAACGTAAGATGCCGATGGAACTGGTACTGCTACCCATAGTGGAGAGCGCTTTTGACCCAAATGCCAGATCATCTGCCAATGCCGTCGGCTTATGGCAGATAGTCCCGCATACAGGGCGTAATTATGGTTTGAAACAGAATCAATGGTACGACGGACGCAGAGACGTGGTGGCATCCACGACTGTAGCGCTTGATATGATGCAACGTCTTAACCGCATGTTTGATGGTGACTGGTTGTTAACTGTCGCTGCCTATAATGCAGGAGAAGGGCGGATCATGCAGGCGGTTAAAGCCAGTAAGGCCAAGGGGCGCCCCGTAAATTATTGGGCACTTGCTTTGCCTTATGAAACGTCCACGTATGTACCCAAAATGCTGGCACTGAGTGAAATTCTCAAACACAGCAAGAAGTATGGTGTTGAGTTACCGAAGCCCAATGAAAATCGGGCTTTAGCACGGGTTGAGCTGGGTCAGCAAATGGAATTGACTCAGGCGGCAGAGCTTGCGGGTTTATCCGTCAGCAAGCTAAAAAGCTATAATACCGGTTACAAACGTGATATGACGGCGCCCAATGGTCCTCATTACATAATGGTGCCAAAATCACACGTTGCTCAGTTGAAAGACTCTTTGGCTGACGGTGATATAGCTGTGGCAGTGCAACCCGTGAAGATGGCGCAAGCAAGCCTCAGTACAACATATAAGGTTCGTTCTGGCGACACGTTATCCAGTATTGCCAAACGTATGAAAGTTAGTACACAGGATTTGCAAAAATGGAACCGTCTTAAGGGTAACTCACTGAAAATAGGACAAAACCTGCAGATAGCACAAGTTAGTGCATCATCTGCAACCGTCAAATTGTCCAGCAGTAAACAGAGCTCGATAGTCTATCGTGTCCAGAAGGGTGACTCACTGGCAAGCATAGCGAAGCGCCATGGTGTGAACACCACAGATGTAATGCGCTGGAATTCGGTGATCAATAAGAATGCCAATATCCAGCCAGGCGATAGATTAACGCTGTTCGTTACCGATAAGCAGTCTCCAGAATCATGATAAATTCTGTAGACATAAGCGTAGAGTTGTCTGCTGCCCTTCGTAAATAAAGACAGGCGTAGCGAATGTGAACTACTTAGTGTTTTTCTAAAAAAGTAAGCCCACGTCGCTATTCCTGTTTATCAAACCTGCCAACACTCAACGGCCGCGATCCCTGAGTACACTTATCAATCTCGCAGAAACACTTTGCTTGATAGGGCTGTTACTCTTGTCAGTGTCTCCCTCGCATTGACCGCTACCTCCCTTAGTGCTGAATGTTATGGAAAGGCACTTTGGTGAAGTTAATCATTGGGGAGCAGGTCACTGCCCCAGGCCTGGGCGACATTCAGTACCCGACTCACCGTCATGACACTCCATACAGAACAGTGCTCATTGATAGACAGGCCCCCTGACAAAGGTAGCGTGCGGCTTTTTTCAGAATATCCCGCTCTTCTTCAGTGCGTTTCAACTGCACCCGGAGCTTCAGGATCTCATTTTTAGTTGCCAGTAAAACAGGACTGCTGCTCGTTGTTAGCGGGTTTGGTAGCCTGTAACTTGTAGAGGTTGTGTGCAGAAACGCCCAGACGGTCGAAAATTTCGGCACAGAATAACCGCATTCCGTGATTTGACGGACGGCTTCTTCTTTAAATTCCGGTGTAAATCGTGATGTACCCATACGTTCCTCCTATGCTCAAACTATAGGGCAGGATCGTCTACACCACGATGAGAGCTGTCCATCAATCAGATTCAAGATACGCCAAACTCAACCAACAGGGGGTTATGATCCGATGCATCAGTCACTAGCACTGAAGATCGCGAAACATCCAACTCGCGATAAAAGATAAAATCCAAGGGACGCCCAAAGGCTCTTCGTCTATGATCGTCAGCAAACATGACCTCAACCAGCTGCATTCGCTCAACAAAGCGATAGAGTGCGTTTAGTCTCGGTTGACTCCATGCATTGAAGTCCCCAGCCATAATTACTGGTCCATGATGGTTTAGGAGCTGTACCCCTACGGCATCCAACTGCTTGGTATAAATCTCCACACCAAGGCTAAAATTGATCGCATGAATATTCACCACCATCAATAACCGGCCATCATGGAGATGGTATGCTGTCACCAAGGCCGATTTTGCCAATCGAATCAATGGTTCACGTTCCCGCATAGGAAAGCAATACATAGGCTGAACAGCCGATAGCGTCATAACACCAGAAGAATGCTGAGGAAGACTAAATGCTGGAACCTGATCAGCAGATAAATAGTGCGTAGTGGCGAATCGAATGAGTTCGGGAGTGGATTGAGCCTCTTGCAACAACATCAGTTGCGCGCTGTGTCCAAATCGTTTTAACACAGACAGCCAATTAATGCGTTGCTGCTTAAATATATTCCAAACAACAACTTGTAAAATCTCTTCTTTTCGCAATAACCCCCCTGCAGGAGCAATATGCTCTGAGTGGTATTGCCGCGCTGGAGGAAAAATACGTTTTGCGGGCTGTCCCGCCACGTATCTCATTGCATAAGTTTTACTGCGCACATTTCGCCCGTACTTGCTGTAATCATGTAGTAACAAACCTTGTTATAGAAGCTTTGCTCCTGGCTTTCAATCCATTAGCAAGAATAAACCCCTCTCGTTGATTACATTAAATATTGCGCCGAATACCAACAAAACAACGATTGAAACGTTCAATTTAGCCTTTAGATACGCGCTCGATATAAAGATTTTAGTACTGCCCCCACAACAGTAGACATATTCTGTCCCCACGACGAGGCCTTTTCGAAGGCCTCCGGACTGACGCCGCCCAGGTGATTGTGGCGCCGGGCCCGGTTGTAGAACACTACAATGTAATCGAATATATCAGCGCGGGTCAGATCGCGGGTTTTGTAAATCCGTTTTCTGACGCGCTCTTTTTTCAGCGAACTGAAGAACGATTCGGCCACCGCATTATCCCAGCAGTTGCCACATCGGCTCATACTCGGAGCCAGGTTATTGGCCCGGCAGAAGCGTTGCCAGTCGTCGCTGCCGTACTGACTGCCCTGGTCCAAATGCACGATAACCTCGCCGTCCGGTTTTCGTCGCCACACGGCCATCATGAGCGCATCCAGCGCCAGTTCGCGTGAGAGAGTGGGTTTCATTGACCAGCCCACCATATTCTGGGCGAAGAGATCGATGACGACTGCCAGGTACGGATGTAGGTGATATCGGTCACTCAGACCTGATTGAGCTTTATCACGGTCAATTCCCGATGCACACGATTGGGCGCTACCACTGAAGGACGGCCTGCGATGCGGCGTGGTGCTTTATAGCCACGCACCACTTTGATCCGGTTCAGTTGCATAATGCGACCTACACGATTTTTACCGCAGGTTTCACCGATTTCGCTCAGATCACCATGAACCCGACGATAACCATACACGCCACCACTCAGTGCATATGAGTCTCGGATGAGCGTCAGCAGGCATTGATTGTCTTTATCACGTACAGAGACCGGATTATGCAGCCACGCATAGAATCCGGCCCTGGCGACATTCAGAACCCGACACATTGTCATGACACCCTATACAGCACGGTGTTCATTGATAAAGCGCTACTTCAGTCGGGCTCCCTTGCCAAGTACCGCACGGCCTTTTTCAGGATATCCCGTTCTTCTTCAGTACGTTTCAGCTGCGCCCTGAGCTTCAGGCTCTCACTTTTGGCTTCCAGTAAAAGTAAATCCCTGGCATGTCGTTCGCTGTTATCGGGTTTGATGGCCTGCAGCCACTTGTAAAGACTGTGCGCAGAAACGCCCAGATGATCGGAAACTTCGGCAACGGAATGGCCGCACTCCGTGATTTGACGGACGGTTTCTTCTTTAAATTCCGGTGTAAATCGTGGTGTGCCCATATACTCCCCCCTATGCAAACTATAGGGCAGGATCGTCTACCGGTGTGGGGTCAGTCCAAACCAGTACAGAATGCCTTTATCGAAAGTTTTAACCGGACATACAGAACAGAAACTCTGGATTTTTATCTGTTCAGAACTGAAACACGGGAGATCACCGAGCGCTGGCTGACAGAATATAACAGCGAACGACCTTATGAATCACTAAATAACCTGATACTTGAAGACTGAAAAACCAGAAATCTCAAAAAAGTGAGTGGAACTAAAGCGGGTGTTTTTACAGCATAAGTCTTCTTCAGACTAGAACCTCTCAGCAAAAGTCACCACATCATGAGGTGCTGATTTTGGAACGACAGCAAAAAGCCCTAGGAATGATCCCCAGGGCTTGAAAAAGTGGCGGTGCGGACGGGACTCGAACCCGCGACCCCCGGCGTGACAGGCCGGTATTCTAACCGACTGAACTACCGCACCACCGATTCTGTCTGTTATCAGAGGAGTCAATCCGATAACCGGTGTCTTACTTACACCACAATTTGATGCCTGGCAGTTCCCTACTCTCACATGGGGAGACCCCACACTACCATCGGCGCTACGGCGTTTCACTTCTGAGTTCGGCATGGGGTCAGGTGGAACCACCGCGCTATCGCCGCCAGGCATATTCTGTCCGTCAACTCGCCTACCAGCCAGTCAACGCTATCCGGAACAAGCTACTCTCTCTCCAAAACACCTTCGGTGTTGTAAGGTTAAGCCTCTCAGGTCATTAGTACTGGTTAGCTCAACGCATCGCTGCGCTTACACACCCAGCCTATCAACGTCCTCGTCTCGAACGCCCTTTCTGTGGACTCAAAGTCCAAGGGAGAACTCATCTCGGGGCAAGTTTCGTGCTTAGATGCTTTCAGCACTTATCTCTTCCGCACGTAGCTACCGGGCAATGCCA
>NZ_CM001857.1:3296613-3348629 GCF_000400505.1 Musicola paradisiaca NCPPB 2511
ATGATCAAACTCTTTCAATTTAAAGTTTGATTTGCTTCTGCTCGTGAAGCGGTGCTCAAGAATTTACTGTTGTTAGTTCGTAATGAATTAACTGTTGTTCACTCTTCAAGACTTTCAGTTCTTTCGTTCCGAAGTGTCCTGCGAGTGCCCACACAGATTGTCTGATTAATTGTTAAAGAGCGCTGCGACCGGCCTCAGCCTGCTGTCGCGAGGTGGCGTATACTACGCCTTCCTCATTCGGAGTCAACGACTTTTTTTAGCCTTTCTCCGTCCTGAACCGCGTTGTGCTGTGCATCAGCGCGTCTCAGTGGTGGCGCATTATAGGGACTTCTTCTGACCTGACAAGCGTTAATTTTCAAAAAACCGAACAAGCGCTCACTTTTAAACCAATAAGCTATTTTTTCATCACAAGCAGTCTTTTTCACTAAAAAGCCCGGAAGTCGTGTCCGGGCTTTTACTTTCACTCCATCACTGCTACTGATGTGCGACGATAGACTCATCCTGCACATCCAGAACAATAGGCTTTCCTGGAAGCAGTTCACCCGACAGAATCCGCTGCGCCAATGGGTTTTCTATCATTTGCTGGATGGCCCGTTTCAGCGGCCGTGCCCCATAGACCGGATCAAATCCGGATTTTCCCAACAATTCCAATGCGGCATCAGAGATAGAAACGCTATATCCACGTTCTTCCAGACGTTTATAGAGCCGTTGCAGTTGAATCTGGGCAATAGAAGCAATGTGATTTCGCGCCAAGGGATGGAATACCACCACCTCATCAATACGGTTGATGAACTCAGGCCGAAAATGGTGACTCACGACATTCAGTACCATATCGCGCATTTGGCCATAATTCATGTCACCGAATCGATCCTGAATCAAATCGGAACCCAGGTTCGACGTCATAATCACAACCGTATTGCGAAAATCCACGGTGCGACCTTGCCCATCGGTTAACCGCCCATCATCCAACACTTGCAGCAAGATATTGAATACATCCGGGTGGGCTTTCTCTACTTCGTCCAACAAAATTACAGAGTAAGGACGACGACGAACGGCCTCCGTCAAATAACCGCCTTCTTCATACCCCACATATCCAGGAGGGGCGCCGACGAGACGAGAAACAGAATGCTTCTCCATAAACTCAGACATATCAATGCGAACCATAGCGTCATCGCTATCGAACAAAAATGCGGCCAACGTTTTACAAAGCTCCGTCTTCCCCACCCCGGTCGGCCCAAGGAACAGGAATGAGCCGATGGGCCGATTGGGATCAGACAGCCCCGCGCGACTACGCCGGATAGAATTGGCGACAGCTTCAACGGCTTCATTCTGACCGATAACACGCTGATGCATTTCCTGCTCCATACGCAGCAGTTTGTCACGCTCACTCTCCAGCATCCGGGATACCGGAATTCCCGTCCAGCGGGCAAGCACCTCGGCAATCTCTGCATCGGTTACGCGGTTACGCAATAGGTGCATAGTTTTCCCTTCCACCTGATTTGCCGCCGCAAGTTCCTTTTCCAGTTCAGGAATCTTGCCATACTGCAATTCAGACATCCGGCCTAAATCGCCCTGACGCCGCGCCTGTTCCAACGCCAACTTAGCTTGTTCCAGAGCCGCTTTGATGTTTTGCGTTCCAGTCAGAGAGGCTTTCTCCGCCTTCCATTCCTCTTCCAGCTTGGAATATTCACGCTCTTTCTGTTCCAGTTCCGCATTCAGAATTTCCAACCGTTTCAGGCTGGCATCGTCGGACTCTTTCTTGAGCGCCTGCTGTTCGAGCTTTAACTGAATGATGCGCCGATCCAGGCGATCAAGCGGCTCCGGTTTAGAATCAATCTGCATACGAATGCTAGAAGCAGCCTCGTCGATCAAATCGATCGCCTTATCCGGCAACTGGCGATCTGAGATATACCGGTGGGACAACATGGCTGCGGCGACGATCGCCGGATCGGTAATTTGCACATGATGGTGCAACTCATAACGTTCTTTCAGCCCTCGCAAGATGGCTATGGTGTCTTCAACTGTCGGTTGTGCAACAAATACCTTCTGGAACCGGCGCTCCAGTGCCGCATCCTTTTCAATATACTGACGATATTCGTCCAGCGTCGTTGCGCCAACACAGTGCAACTCACCGCGCGCCAACGCTGGCTTGAGCATATTGCCTGCGTCCATGGCACCGTCGGCCTTACCGGCACCGACCATGGTATGCAGTTCATCAATGAACAGAATAACGTTGCCTTCCTGTTTAGCCAGATCGTTCAGGACGCCTTTCAGACGCTCCTCGAACTCACCACGGTACTTGGCCCCGGCAACCAGAGCGCCCATATCCAACGCCAACACACGCTTGTGTTTCAAACCTTCAGGGACTTCGCCATTGATAATCCGTTGTGCAAGCCCTTCGACAATAGCGGTTTTACCGACCCCTGGTTCACCAATCAACACCGGGTTGTTCTTGGTTCGGCGTTGCAATACCTGGATAGTGCGACGAATTTCTTCATCACGCCCAATGACGGGATCCAACTTGCCTTGTTCAGCCCGCTCGGTTAAATCGATGGTAAATTTCTTCAACGCCTGCCGCTGATCTTCGGCGCTTTGCTCATTGACCTGCTCACCACCACGAATCTGCTCAATGGCTTTATTGACGTTTTCAGACGTAGCGCCAGCACTCTTCAACAAATCGCTTAACGTACCGCGAGCTTCAAACACAGCCAACACAAACAACTCGGACGAAATAAACGTATCGCCGCGCTTTTGCGCCAGCTTATCGCAGATATTGAGAGTACGAACCAACTCACCGGATGGTTGAACATCCCCCCCGGTTCCTTCCACCTGAGGAAGACGCGCAATCGCTTGAGCAATGTCTTGTTTTAACCGTCCAATGTTAGCGCCAGCGGCCGTTAACAACGGCGCAACCGTCCCACCTTCCTGAGAAACAAGCGCACTCATTAAATGCAAAGGTTCGATGAATTGATGATCTCGCCCAAGAGCAAGAGATTGGGCATCAGCGAGGGCAAGCTGGAATTTATTGGTAAGACGATCCAGACGCATAACTCCTCCCATACATACTGGTCAAAATTGCTACTGGAGATTAAATGAGGTCATCCCTCAAAATTTCAAGATTATTTTGCCAGTAATAATGGAGGAAAAACGTTAATCGTTCTGGATCGCCTTAATTCAATAGGTTATATCAGCCAAATCAAAGTTGCCATACGTCCGGTCACGCCATCTCGCCGGTAGGAAAAAAATTTATCGCTCTCGCTGACGGTACACGCGTTCCCGCCAAAAATTTGGGTCACACCGGCACGTTGCAGGCGTAATCTGGCAAGCTGATAGATATCCGCGAAGAATTTATTATTGTGGGGGACGAAAGCACAATTTGTCGCCGTATCACTACTGACAAAAGCGTCTCTAACCTCCCCACCGACTTCGAACCGGCTCGGCCCAATCGCCGGCCCCATCCAGGCCATGATCGCCTCAGGAGGCGCACGAAACACGCTGATCGTCTGTTCCAGCACCCCAGCCTGTAGCCCTCGCCATCCAGCATGTGCGGCTGCAATTTCTTTACCATCGGCAGAACAGAACAGCACTGGTAAGCAATCAGCTGTCATCACCGCGCAGACACGATCACGGCGCGTGGTATACACCGCGTCGCCGGTCTGCGTATCAGGCTGTTTGGGATCAAGATTGACGACATGGGTACCGTGTACCTGTTCCAGCCAGAATGGCATGGCCGGCAAGGAGGCCATTGAGACCAGATGCTTCCGGTTCGTCTCAACGGAAAGAGGTTCATCGCCAACATGGTTCCCCAGATTAAAGGTTCCATAAGGATGAGTGCTAACACCGCCATTCCGGGTGGTAGTACAGGCACGAATTGTTTCCGGCGCAGGCCAATCCGGCTTGAGTAACATACAATCACCAATCGAGTTGATCTTTGAAAGCTTCAGTATCTGCTTTAAGCGCAGCAATCAGCTCCACCATATCCTGAGGTAACGGCGCATGCCACTCCATCTCGATACAGCTGATAGGATGATAAAGTCGTAGCATCGTGGCATGTAATGCCTGACGATCAAAATGACGCAGCACCGTCAGGAATTCATCCGATGCGCCTTTAGGAAAACGCGGGCGCCCGCCGTATAACGGATCGCCCACTAATGGGTGATTAATATGCGCCATATGGACACGAATCTGGTGGGTTCTGCCGGTTTCCAGGCGGAGTCTCAAGCGCGTGTGGGCACGAAAATGCTCCATGATGCGATAATGCGTCACCGCAGGTTTGCCCATAGGATGCACGGCCATATGCGTGCGCTTAGTCGGATGGCGTGCAATCGGTTCAGCAACCGAGCCTCCTGCCGTCATCGTGCCATTTGCAACCGCCTCATACTCGCGAGTAATCTCCCTTGCCTGCAACGACTCGACCAGGCGCGTCTGCGCCGGAACATTTTTAGCGACCACCATCAACCCCGTCGTGTCCTTATCAAGACGGTGTACAATTCCAGCCCGGGGAACATCGGCGATTGCCGGATAATGATGCAGCAGCGCATTCAGGACCGTGCCGTCAGGGTTCCCCGCTCCTGGGTGTACCACTAAATCCCGCGGCTTGTTGATGACCAGAATATCCTCATCCTCATACACAATATCCAGTTGAATCGGCTGAGCATCCCAACGGACGTCTTCCTCGATTATGGCAGTAATTGACACGGACTCCCCGCCAAGCACTTTTTCTTTGGGTTTATCAATTACATTGCCGTTAATTTGTACTCTTTGCTCCAGAATCCATGTTTTTATGCGGGAACGCGAATAATCAGGGAACAATTCGGCCAAAGCCTGATCTAACCGTTGACCTAGTTGAGATTCATCCACCGTCGCGGTGAGTTGTACTTGTTGGGGCATATTTGCAGCTTCTTTATTAACGTTGGGTTTTAACGGCGACGCCGTTTAAAATAATGTACTATTGTAGCTGGTCTTCATCGGGAGCTTAACGGACAGTTTCCCGGAAAAAACACACTGAGGATAATCAAAACGTCATGACGCGTATGAAATACCTGGTGGCTGCTGCCACGTTGAGCCTGGCGCTGGCTGGTTGTTCCAATTCAAAAGATACAGTTCCCGATCGTCCGCCTGCAGAACTGTACGCCACCGCCCAGGAAAAATTACAAAGCGGCAACTTTAAAGCAGCCATCACTCAGTTGGAAGCGTTGGATAACCGTTATCCATTCGGCCCATACTCTCAGCAAGTACAGTTGGATCTGATCTACGCTTACTATAAATCCGCCGATCTGTCTCTAGCTCAGGCGTCAATAGATCGTTTTATTCGACTGAACCCGACACATCCTAACGTAGATTACGTGCTGTATATGCGTGGATTGACCAACATGGCGCTGGATGATAGCGCACTGCAGGGCTTCTTTGGTGTCGATCGCTCGGATCGGGATCCTCAATATGCTCGCTCAGCCTTCAAAGCGTTCAGTCAATTGGTTCAGGAATATCCGCGCAGCCAGTACGCAACCGATGCCAGCAAACGTCTGGCTTACATTAAGGAACGTTTGGCCAAATATGAGTTCTCCGTTGCGCAATACTACACGAAACGTGGGGCTTATGTGGCGGTAGTGAATCGGGTAGAGCAAATGTTGAAGGATTATCCTGACACGCAGGCCACCAGAAAAGCCCTGCCGCTGATGGAGAACGCCTACCGGGAGTTGCAGCTAGTCGGGGAAGCAGACAAAGTAGCGAAAATCATCGCCGCGAACCCTGCATAAAAAAACACCAAAAAAACCATTTAAAACGGCAGCTTCGGCTGCCGTTTTCTATATCAGGAGCAGATTGGCATAAAAAACACCGCCGAACTGAACCAATAAATCTTATTGATTCTGGCACAGCGGATGTGTCTCCACAAGCTTGCACCGCACGTTCCAGAAGGCATCTCACAAATCGGTATTTATCAGGCTAAAGTAGCAAAAAAAAGTGATCATAATCACCCAATTTGCGATATCTCGGGGTATGCTGAAATCATTCAGGACGGACAAGACAGAGAGGTAAGTATTTATGACTATCAATATTACCAGTAAGCAAATGGAGATTACCCCCGCAATTCGTCAGCATGTCGAAGACCGTCTCAGCAAACTGGATAAGTGGCAAGCGCACTTGATAAATCCGCACATTATCCTGTCGAAAGAAGCGCCGTACTTTGTAGTGGATGCAACAATTAACACCCCAAACGGCCCATTAGTAGCCAGCGCCAAACACGAAGATATGTACGCCGCTGTGAATGAGTTGATAAACAAACTGGAACGTCAGTTAAACAAAGTTCAGCACAAGAGCGAATCGCGCCGCGCCGATAGTTGTATCAAAGATGCCAATCTGCAGGCACCGGCAGAATAAACAGTTTTGCCGCTGTTGATATCAACGCGCCGAAAGGCGCGTTTCTTATTGACAGGATGAAAAGGCAGCAGGTACCTTACCTGCATCGATCTTAAGGATTTTGCTAATGACACCACGCCCGTTTTTCTTCGTATTCTTTTTTACCCTCTCCACTTCGTGGGGCGAGCGTGTCGTGTAAGTAAGAATACGAAGACGAACAAAAAAGCCCCCGACCAGGGGGCTTTTTTTATATGGACAGCAAACAGGTATACACAATGACCGATAATCCATTACAGGCGCTGCGCGAGCGCATTACCACACTGGATACGCAACTGCTCGACCTGCTGGCACAACGACGTGAACTGGCGCTGGATGTAGCTCGCGCCAAGCAGCATTCACATCGACCGATCAGAGACAAGGAGCGCGAGCGGGACTTACTCTCCCAGTTAGTGGAGGAAGGCAAGAAACGTCATCTGGACGGCCACTATATTACGCGCCTCTTCCAACTGATTATCGAAGACTCGGTTCTCACCCAGCAGGCATTGTTGCAACAGCACCTAAACCCCGGCGGCATTCCTTCCGCCAGAATCGCCTTCCTGGGCCCCAAAGGTTCTTACTCTCACCTCGCCGCCAGGCAATATTCAGCCCGTCACTTCGAGCAAATTGTCGAGTGCGGCTGTCAGCGCTTTCAGGATATTGTCAATTTGGTGGAAACCGGCCAGGCCGATTATGCGGTATTGCCTATTGAAAACACCAGTTCAGGCTCAATCAACGACGTCTACGATCTCCTGCAACATACAGGGTTATCGATTGTTGGCGAGCTGAACAATCCCATTGACCATTGCGTGCTTGTCGCCGTTGATACCGAACTCGATAAAATCAAAACGGTTTACAGCCATCCGCAACCATTCCAGCAATGCAGCAACTTTATCAATCGGTTTCCCCACTGGAAAATTGAGTATTGCGAGAGTACGGCGGCAGCAATGGCCAAAGTCGCCGAGCTGAACACACCCGATGTGGCGGCGTTAGGCAGCGAAGCCGGCGGTATGCTCTATCAATTACAGGTATTGGAACACAACCTGGCCAATCAGGCGCAGAATATCACCCGCTTTATCGTACTGGCGCGCAAACCGATTGATGTTACAGAACAAGTCCCGGCGAAGACCACGCTAATTATGGCGACCGGTCAACAATCGGGAGCACTGGTAGAAGCGTTGCTGGTACTTAGGGAACACGGCATTGTCATGACCAAACTGGAGTCGCGCCCAATCCACGGCAACCCGTGGGAAGAAATGTTTTATATCGACGTACAGGCAAATCTACGCAGTGAACCAACCCAAAAAGCGCTGCAGGAACTCGCAGCTATCACCCGTTCTCTCAAGGTTCTCGGTTGTTATCCCAGCGAGAACGTCATTCCAGTCGAGCCCGCATAAAAAAAGCGCGCCGTTTTAACGGCGCGCTTTTTTAATCAATAGAACCTTCATTGTCGGATATCGTTCGCCTGACGCAGCAAGGCTCGGCTTTCTGCCATGAATCGGCGTGCATAATCGCCAAACCAGTGCTCTACTTTTCGGAAGCTGGCAACAAATGCCTCTTTGTCACCGGCCTCCAACAAAGCGAGCGCTTCACCAAAACGCCGATAGTAACGCTTAATCAACGCCAGATTATTGCCTGATGACATGATGATGTCGGCATACAGTTGGGGATCCTGTGCAAACAACCGCCCCACCATCGCCAGTTCAAGCCGATAAATGGGCGATGAAAGCGCCAGCAATTGTTCAAGCTGTACGTTTTCCTCGGCGAGATGCAGCCCATAGGCAAAAGTGGCGAAATGCCGAAGCGCCTGAATGAACGCCATATTCTGATCGTGTTCAACGGCGCTGATACGATGCAATCGAGCTCCCCAGACCTGAATTTGTTCCAGCAGCCATTGATAAGCTTCCGGCTGACGACCATCGCAGTACACCACTACCTGCTTGGCAAGACTGCCGGTATCAGGCCCAAACATGGGATGTAACCCAACAACCGGCCCCTGATGCGCCGCCAGCATGGCCTGAAGCGGGGCATTTTTCACAGAGGCCAGATCAACCAGAATACAATCATCCGGTAATTTCGGCAGACGGGCGATCACCTGCTCGGTGATATGAATCGGCACACTGATGATCACCATTCCCGCATCCGCCAGCAAAGCATCAGCCTGCGACCAATCACCTTGTTCAAGGATCCGTACCTGATACCCGGACAACGTGAGCATCTTGTCAAACATTCGCCCCATTTGCCCACGTCCACCGACAATAACGATCGGCCGCAGCTCCGGGCGCAGCGTTTTAAACCCCTTGTCATTCTCGCTGGTATAGGATTCACGCATCACCCGCCGCAGCACATCCTCGATCAAATCAGGAGGGACACCCAACACCTCAGCATCCTCACGTCGTGAACTCAGCATCGCCGCTTCCCGATCAGGCGCATAAATTGGCAATCCGTAACGGCTTTTTACTTCGCCGACTTCTGCAACCAGTTGCAGTCGACGCGATAACAGTGCCAATAATGCTTTATCAACTTCATCGATCTGATCACGTAAAGCGGTCAGTTCAGCGACCATTTATTTTCTCCTCACAAATTGGCGCGGATTGCGGAAAGTTCCTGATGAACCGAACGCAATAACGTTTCGGTACTTTCCCAACTGATGCAGGCATCTGTCACGGATACACCATAACGCATTTCCGAACGGGGCTGTTCGGAAGACTGATTACCCTCATGAATATGGCTTTCCAGCATCAGCCCAATGATGGAGTGATTACCCGCTTTCAGTTGCTCAATCGCTGATTCCACCACCAGCGGCTGACGACGGTAATCTTTGTTCGAATTACCGTGGCTACAATCTATCATCAGCGCCGGATTCAGTCCTGCATCCCGCATTTGTTTTTCACATTCAGCCACATCGGCCGCGCTGTAATTTGGCTTTTTACCACCGCGCAAAATCACATGGCCGTCAGGATTCCCCTGGGTCTGCAGTAAACAAACCTGTCCGCATTGATTGATGCCCACAAAACGATGTGGCATGGCCGCAGCTTTCATCGCATTGATGGCCGTGCCCAGGCTCCCATCCGTACCATTCTTGAAACCGACAGGCATAGAAAGACCCGACGCCATTTCACGGTGTGTCTGTGATTCTGTAGTGCGGGCGCCGATAGCCGACCAACTGAAAAGATCACCCAGATATTGTGGACTATTCGGATCCAGAGCTTCTGTCGCCAGCGGCAACCCCAGATTGACCAACTGCAGCAACAGCTCACGAGCAATATGCAACCCGGCTTCCACATCAAAGGAGCCATCCATGTAAGGATCGTTGATTAACCCTTTCCAACCGACAGTGGTTCGGGGTTTCTCAAAATAGACGCGCATGACGATATACAACTGGTCGCTCAAGTCAGCTGACAGTGCCTTCAGACGACGTGCGTACTCCAGCGCCGCATCGGTATCGTGAATAGAACAAGGGCCACACACGACCAGCAGCCGTTTATCATTACCGCGAATGATATCTGCAATCGTTCTGCGGGCACGCGCTATTGCTTGCTGCTGTTGATCATCCAGGGGAAATTTGGCTTTCAACTCATCGGGGGTAATAAGAATCTGCTCTTCGCTGATATTGATGTTATTAAGCGTGTCTTTTTGCATGATGGTGATCCTGTCTCTTCCTTACGTTACAGTGAGCGATTGCATCAATAACCACATCTGGATCACACCATACCACAGCATGTAAATCTTTAAAACCATATGTGTAAAGAAAAAATTACTCACACAAGAAAAACACATATCATTCGAAAAATATGCCACACAAAAAATAAAACAATAAATATTAATATGATGGGATTATTTCATCATATAAGGCAATGAGTTAAGACGAGTATTGTATGGCTGCATATTCAACTACCTGTGAAAAACTAAGTACACACACCTGATGTAAGCATTGAGTCATTGAAGAAAAGATAAACCCGTAAATAAATATATACACATATCCATATACCGATCTCTCTCAATCCCATATGGCGAAAAAATCGATTTTTCACACATTGCGATTGAGCTGTATCCATATCGTTGAAACTTATCAATCCGGGTATACTTAGCTATCACTGGAAAATGGCAGGAAAATTCGTCGTTTACATGATACGGCAAGCAATACAGGCTAATTACTGATCTTCCAATTGATGGAACGCGCTCCCACCATGGCCGGGAGATCTCGTATGATGCTCTACCAAAATCGATTGCAAGAAAACCGGAAACTACCAGGCTTGTTATAGAGGCACCGGCTCTCCGGTGACAGAACTGATGCTGAAAAACTGTATATGGTCGCTGGGTATAGTGCTGCTCACCGGCTGTCACCCCAATGTTCCCGTTCCCCAAACCGCCAGAGATGAGGTTTCTGTCTGGTATGAAGCAGGTTATCAGGACGCGGTCGCAGGCTCAGAAGTCAGGGATAATGATACGTTGTCCGAATGGTTTGGCGATCCTCAGGTTGATCGCGAATCCTATCTTCAGGGATACACCGCAGGGCAAGCGGTATTATGCCACCCGGGAAATATACGTTTATGGGGAAAGGATGGGAAACCATTTCCACTCGGCTGTAGCAGCGATAATCATGCTGAACAGTTAAGGAGGACATGGCAGGAAAGTATCGACAACGCCACATCTCGATAATAGTCCCCAAAAACGATGATAATGTTGCATGATATATTAGTAAATTCAGCACATTACCTGAAGCAGATAACGACGATAGCACTGTATCGGATCATTTTTATTCAGAAGCGAGCGCTAGTTATCATCCGCTAGCCAACCACCCTAGCCTGACAACACACAATTACAAATGGCTGGGAACCCATCTCTGCACAGCATAGAAACAATTCCAAACAGGCAATAAAAAAGGGTAGCTGTAGGCTACCCTTCTCGCTTTCGGATGTCGCGAAAACGTATGCTTAGTTAAGACGCTCTTTGATACGAGCGGATTTACCAGCACGTTCACGCAGGTAGTACAGTTTGGCTTTACGCACAGCACCACGACGCTTAACGGTAATGCTATCCACTACCGGCGAGTGAGTCTGGAACACACGTTCTACGCCTTCGCCGTTGGAAATCTTGCGAACAGTGAATGCAGAGTGCAGACCGCGGTTACGAATTGCGATAACCACGCCCTCGAATGCCTGCAGACGTTTTTTGGAACCTTCAACGACCCATACCTTAACTTCCACGGTGTCACCCGGACGGAATGCAGGTACGTCTTGCTTCATCTGCTCTTGTTCAAGCTGTTTGATAATGTTGCTCATAATTACTCTCTTACCCTAGGTAAACTGATATTTGGGCCCGCCTGATAGTTCTTCAGTGCGCCCCTTAATACTCAATGCTGCTCAGACTGATGTTCCTGTTGAAACTCAGCCAGCAGCGTCGCTTGCTCGTCAGTCAGAGCTAGGCTTTTCAGAAGTTCAGGTTTTCTAAGCCAGGTTCGGCCCAGCGACTGCTTCAAACGCCAGCGGCGTATTTCCGCATGGTTGCCAGACAGTAAAACCGCTGGTACAGCCATACTCTCCAACACTTCAGGCCGGGTATAATGGGGGCAATCCAGTAATCCCTCAGCAAAAGAATCTTCTTCTGCCGAAGCTTCATGGCCCAGAACTCCCGGAATAAAGCGGGAAACTGAATCAATCAGCGTCATCGCTGGTAGCTCACCACCACTGAGCACATAATCGCCAATTGACCACTCTTCATCAATCTCGGCCTTAATTACACGCTCATCAATACCTTCATACCTGCCGCATACCAAAATTAACTTCTGGTTGGCAGCGAGTTGGCGTACACCTTGCTGATCCAATTTACGGCCTTGCGGCGATAGATATATCACCCGCACGCCTTCGCCTGCCGCCGCTTTTGCTGCATGAATGGCATCCCGTAAGGGTTGAACCATCATCAGCATGCCCGGACCACCGCCATATGGACGATCATCCACTGTGCGATGCCGATCGTATGTGAAATCACGAGGACTCCAATACTGCACGCTCAACAAGCCATTCTTAACTGCCCGGCCAGTGACTCCATAATCGGTAATGGCGCGGAACATTTCAGGAAACAGGCTAATAACCCCAATCCACATAACATCGTTCCACTAAATTACTGGCGATTGTTCAGAGATCAAAAACCAGGATCCCAATCCACTTCGATACGACGAGCAGAAAGGTCGATATGCTTGATAACCTGTTCGTTCAGAAACGGAATCAACCGCTCCTTCACGCCATAAGCATCTTTCAGGTTGGCTCTTACAACCAGAACATCGTTCGAACCGGTTTCCATCATATCGATGACTTTTCCCAGTTCATAACCGCTAACGGTCACGACATCACAGCCGATAAGATCCTTCCAGTAAAACTCCCCATCATCCAGCTCAGGTAACTGCGTTGAATCTACAACAATTTCGCAATTGGTCAGCAGATTCGCCGCATCCCGATCGTCAACATGTTTAATCTTGATGATCAAGCTTTGGTTGTGGTAGCGCCAGCTTTCGATTTCTACCTGCTGCCACTGCCCCTTGTTCTGGATAAACCAGGGTTGGTAATCAAAAATGCTATCGGCCTCTTCGGTGGATGAAAATACCTTGAGCCAACCTCTAATACCGTATGTTGACCCTATTTTCCCAAGAACAATTGGGTTAACAGGAAACTGCGGACCAAGTTGCTTGCTCATCGCCACCACCAGAACAGATTACGCTGCTTTTTTAACGTTTTTGATCAGCGCAGACACGCGATCAGAAACGGTTGCACCCAAACCAACCCAGTGCTCGATACGATCCAGATCCAGACGCAGAGATTCTGCATTACCGGTAGCAACCGGGTTGAAGAAACCTACGCGCTCAATGAAACGACCATCGCGCGCATTGCGGCTGTCGGTCACTACGACTTGATAGAACGGGCGTTTTTTAGCGCCGCCACGTGCCAAACGAATTGTTACCATAACATCCTCTTTAGTGAATAAAACAACCAGGCCCCATCGAGGAACGGGGCCCGGTAGTCATATAAAAAGCCCGAAAATTTTACTCATTTGGGAACAAAAAGCAATCTAAAGCGTATAACCGCCTTAACCTTTCTGCTCCGTCAGACCAATTTCCGAGCTCAACGTCCGGGAAATCCCGGCGGCAGCATGCCTTTCATACCACGCATCATCTTGGCAAGACCGCCATTTTTCATCTTCTTCATCATCCGTTGCATATCGTCGAACTGCTTCAGCAGACGATTGACATCCTGCACCTGCATACCAGCCCCCTGAGCGATACGACGCTTACGGGAACCTTTAATAATCTCCGGCTTAGCGCGCTCCTGCAATGTCATGGAGCTAATAATAGCTTCCATCCGTACCAGAACTTTGTCATCCATCTGAGATTTGACGTTGTCGGGAACTTGTCCCATTCCCGGCAGCTTACTCATCATGCTCGCCATTCCACCCATATTGCGCATCTGTCGAAGCTGCTCAAGAAAATCGGTCAAATCGAAACCATCACCCTTCTTCAGTTTCTTTGCCAGCTTCTCGGCCTGGGAACGATCAACTTTGCTCTCCAGTTCCTCAATCAGGGAGAGCACATCCCCCATGCCAAGAATACGGGAAGCAATACGATCAGGATGAAAAGGCTCTAGCGCATCGGTTTTCTCACCAACGCCAAGGAATTTAATCGGTTTTCCAGTGATATGCCGGATAGACAATGCTGCCCCGCCCCGGGCATCGCCGTCGATTTTAGTCAGAATGACCCCGGTCAAAGGTAACGCTTCATTAAAGGCTTTGGCAGTATTGGCCGCATCCTGGCCGGTCATGGCGTCCACGACAAACAAGGTTTCAACCGGGTTAATCGCCGCATGAACCTGGCGGATCTCATCCATCATGGCGTCATCGACATGCAGACGCCCTGCGGTATCCACCAGAAGGACGTCATAAAACTTCAATTTGGCATGCTGCAGAGCCTGGCCGACGATATTCACCGGTTTTTCGCTAACATCCGAAGGGAAAAAATCTACGCCAACGGATTCGGCCAGTGTCTCCAATTGACGAATCGCCGCTGGGCGATAGACGTCCGCAGAGACGACCAACACTTTCTTCTTCTGTTTCTCGCGCAGAAACTTACCCAACTTCGCCACACTAGTGGTTTTACCGGCCCCTTGCAGACCGGCCATCAACACCACCGCCGGCGGCTGCGCCGCCAAATTCAGCGCTTGATTTTCTTCCCCCATAGCGGCAACCAGTTCATTCTGGACGATACGCACGAACTCTTGCCCTGGAGTCAGGCTTTTATTGACGTCATGACCTACGGCGCGCTCTTTCACCCGGTTGATGAATTCCCGTACCACCGGCAATGCCACATCCGCTTCCAGCAATGCCATACGGACCTCGCGCAGCGTGTCCTTAATATTGTCATCCGTCAGCCGCCCCCGGCCGCTGATGTTGCGCAGCGTGCGCGATAATCGATCGGTTAAATTCTCAAACATATCTCATGCTCAATGTGAAAGAGGCCGCCATCGCGACATAAATAAATGGGGTGGAGTATAACACGAAAGCCACACTGTCTCTGCTGTGTGTGGATACCGGTTGGTGCCCGTAACGACTAAGGCTATACTGACCCTCCATTTTACTCAGTTAACATTAAAAACCGCCATGTCTGTGTTCGCGATTGTCGCCTTGGTGGCTTATTTCGTCAGTCTGGGACTCATCATTCCCAGTATTGTACGGAAAAACGGAGCCTACCGCCGTCTGGCTGTGGTATCGGCCATACTCGCTCTAATCAGCCATGCCGTTGCGTTGTATCAACGTATCTTTGATGTGTATACCGGGCAGAATCTCAGCTTGTTGAATATCGGGTCGTTGATTAGCCTCATCATCTGCGCCGTAATGACCATCGTCGCCTCCCGCAACCGCGGCTGGTTTCTATTGCCCATTGTGTATACCTTTGCCTTTATCAATCTGGCATTCGCTAGTTTTATTCCCGGCGAATTCATTACACACCTGGAAGCCACGCCCGGCCTTATGATCCACATTGGTCTGGCGCTGTTTGCCTATGCGACATTGCTGATCGCAGCATTGTATGCATTACAGCTCGCGCTGCTCGATTATATGTTAAAAACCAAGCGTCTGAATTTTGCAGCGGACATGCCACCGTTATTGGGTATTGAGAGAAAGATGTTTCATATCACTCAAGTCGGCGTCATCTTGCTGACGCTGACGCTCTGTACCGGCATGGTTTATATGAACGATCTGATCACGAATAAAGAGAATTTGCACAAAGCGCTGTTTTCTCTATTGGCGTGGTTTGTCTACATCCTGCTGCTATGGGGACACTATCATGAAGGATGGCGCGGACGCCGCGTCGTATGGTTCAATCTGATTGGTGCATTGATGCTGACATTGGCCTATTTCGGCAGCAGGGTTATTCAAAATTTTCTCGCCGCCTGATATGAGTTTCCGATAATAAAAAAGAGAGCCTTAGCTCTAATGCCAGTCACTTAAGGTGACTGGCATTGTTTTTAAAAGGGTATTTGGGCTTTTTTTGCCTCACTTCTCTTTCATACTCCCGCTCCCGTCTCGGCGGCAGTTTCAGCATCGCGGCATTGCTGTAGAAGTGCTTCAGGTGTCCCGGCACTGCCCCCGGTGAGGACCATGGCAGCCCGATTAACAGCCGCATTATTTCTGCCACCGAACCACTGAAGCTCAGCTGATACGGCAGATAATCTCCTTTCAGGCTGAACGCCATTTTCACCATCTGATACCGCACCAGGTTGTATGTCAGTAGTCTCCCCCACAGCTCCTGTCTCACCATCTCCGGTAATTTACTTCTCAGCGTCCAACGGTTGCCGCACAGGAACTGCTTCGCCTCACGATACCCCAGTTCGATTTCCCACCGGTGTTTGTAGCGTTCTGCTATGTCTGCCGCCGGGTAACGCATCGCGTCCGTCATCGAGGTGACAACCTGACGTTCCACACCGTTAACCTTCCTGCTGATTAACCGGACAGTGAGCTCATCCGGCAGACCTTCCCACTGTTTTCTTGCCTGTGGCGAGGTTTTCAGCGTTATCAGTTCATCCTGCCTGCCCAGTCTGCGTATCACCTCATACTGCGTGCCCTTTTTCAGCGGCAACAACCAGTGGCGGTTCTCACCTGCCCTGTGCCAGTCATGTAGCAGGCCTGTTGACCAGAAGCCCCTGTCGAACAACGTCACGCTATTATCCGGTGCCTGCTTTGCCAGTCCTGCCGCCAGCCGCATCTCATTAACGTCATACCGGCCCATCACGCTGGCGCGCAGCAGGTGACTGCTCAGTTCCATCAGACACACCATGCGGACCTGCGGGAAGCCTTTTTCACCGTACTGATTTTCCGCTTTCGCGAAGGCAGCGGCATTTTCCGGTGTGTCGGGCGTTCGCCAGACCACGCCATCAACGGCGTTCAGCGTCAGCCCGTTCCAGAGCGGATGCCGGGCTCCCTCATGCCAGTGCTGTTGTGTCAGTTCGAACAGCACTCTAATGGCATCCTCACCCAGCGTTTTGCGGCGGGCAATGACGGAGCTGGGTGCGGTAAAAGGTCTGCCAGTCCGGTCAGCGATGTCCATCAGATTGACGATATGGGACACAGGCTTGTTGTTGAAAATAGCCATACCTATAACCAGCCAGACCATGGATTCGAGGGGAAGCTTACGCTTACGTAGCGTCACGGTATCCGTGAGGGTAAAGGCCTGCTGAATAAGGTCGGGGGAAAGGAGGTCGGCAAGACTCTGAACTTCATCGGGAGCGGTAAGATTGATAATGCCGAGGGCCTGTGAAAGTTCCATTAAAAAGGGTCCATGTGAAGACATGAACCCTTTTTACATCAGCCACCGGATCGGTCAACCGATCCTTAAACGATCGGCATTAACCCAACGGGTGTTTTTTTATTGTCATTATGCGCCGTTGCCGGCGCCATCCAGAAGAGGATTACTGGTTGTAAGCATTTTCGCCATGGCTGTTGACGTCCAGACCTTCGCGTTCCTGTTCTTCAGGTACACGCAGACCAACGGCGATATCAGCAATTTTGAAAGAGATGAAAGCTGCAACGCCGGACCACACAATGGCGACGATAACACTGAACAGCTGAACCCAGAATTGATGCGCCATCGTTACGCCATCGGCATAACCTATGCCGCCCAAAGAAGCGGAGGTAAAAATACCGGTCAGCAAGCAGCCGACGATACCGCATACACCGTGAACACCGAACACGTCGCAAGGATCGTCAACACGCAGCCATCTTTTCAGCACGGTGACACCCCATAGGCCGGCAAAACCACCCGCGAAACCGATAATCATGGCACCGCCAATCCCAACAGTACCCGCAGCCGGAGTAATGGCAACCAGCCCGGCAATACAACCGGAGCAAGCCCCCAGCAGAGAGGGTTTGCCACGAGCAACCCACTCGCCGATAACCCATGCCAGAATCGCAGCAGCAGTCGCAACTACCGTGGTCAAAAACGCCAGACCGGCAATATTGTTGGCCGCAGCGGCGGAACCGGCATTAAAGCCAAACCAACCGATGTACAGAATCGCAGTTCCCAAGAACACCATCGGCAAGTTATGCGGCTTGAACGCTTCTTTACCGAAACCGACACGTTTGCCCAGCAACAACGCACCAACCAAACCAGCAACAGCGGCGTTGATATGTACAACGGTACCACCCGCAAAGTCCAGAGCGCCATCAGCAGCCAGATAACCACCGCCCCAAACCATATGGGTCATCGGCAGATAGGACAGCGTGAACCACAATGTGGAGAAAATCAGTACCGCAGAGAAGCGGATGCGCTCACCCAAGGCACCAATAACCAGGCCAACGGTAATGCAGGCGAAAGAAGCCTGATAGGCAACATGGATAAACTGGTAGAAAGTACCGCTTAGGGAATTGATCGTGATGCCGTTCAGCATGAAGTTAGTCAGGCCGCCGAAGAACGGGCTGCCGGTACTGAAAGCCACGCTGTAACCGTAAATCACCCACAGAATACAGACCAACGCAAACGCTACAAAAATCTGAGTCAACATGGACAAAACGTTTTTGCCACGAATCAGACCACCGTAAAACAGCGCCAAGCCGGGAATTGTCATGAAAAGCACCAGAGCGGTACAAATCATCATAAACGCATTATCCGCTTTATCAACGACAGGTGCTGGCGTATCGGCCAACACCCATGCTGGCAGCATGGCAGCAGCACCAAGACCTAACGACAAAGAAAGTTTCTTCATTTTTTCACTCATCCCTATTTAAAGGCTAAATCAGGCAGTTTCTTATAATGCAGCTTCGTCGGTTTCACCGGTACGAATACGGATGACACGCTGCAATTCAGCAACGAAAATCTTGCCGTCGCCAATTTTTCCGGTATAAGCAGCTTTGCTAATCACATCGATAACTTCGTCCAGTTGATCGTCGGCAATAGCAATGTCGATCTTCACCTTGGGCAGAAAGTTAACGCTATACTCCGCGCCACGATACAATTCAGCATGACCTTTCTGGCGTCCAAACCCTTTCACCTCAGTGACGGTGAGCCCCTGGATGCCCACAGAAGATAACGCTTCACGCACATCTTCCAGCTTGAACGGTTTAATTACGACAGTAACCAGTTTCATTCTCATCCCCCTAACCATGTAAGTTCAGGCCTGCGCCCGTCACTCTCAAATATGTCGACGCGATCACTAAAGCAAATCATGTGCCATAAATGATTTATCTGGTCAAAACGAGAAAAAAGCGACGGTCTCAAGGGTGAGAAGATATAGACCGTATAAAGTATGGACAATGACGGGAAAAACAGGAGCGCGAAGCGCACAAAAAAAGTGCATCGCGCCTGCTTTCAGTGCACCACGATGAATGCAAGGGCACCAGGCTGCCAAGTTATGGTGCGAAGTGTTACGTTATGCCCGATTTCATGGTGCTTCAGGGCACCATGCCTGCTGTACGACAGAGATCTGCGCTCACTAACTGTTGTCCGGCCTGCTGCAGCTGATACATCTGGTAATAGCGGCCTTGCTGAGCCAGCAGTTGTTCATGTGAGCCGTGCTCTACCGTTCGGCCATGATGCAGCACCAGAATGCTGTCGGCCTCGACGATAGTGGAAAGACGATGCGCGATCACCACCAACGTAGTATGGTCACGCACCAGGCGCAGAGCACGTTGGATAGCCTGTTCAGTACCGGAATCAATATTCGCAGTCGCCTCATCCAGAATCAGAATCCTCGGCGTTTGCACCAAAACCCGGGCCAACGCCAACAATTGCTTCTGGCCAACCGACAGATTATTGCCTTGTTCGCCAATACGACTGTGAATTCCCTCAGGCATCGCTCTCACCAAATCGGCCAACTGCACCGCTTCCAATGCGTGCCAGACACCGTCTTCACTGATATCGCGCCCCAATGTCACATTGGCATACATCGAATCGGCCAGAACGACGGGATCCTGTTGAACCATCGCCACATCCTGACGCAGAACCTGATGGGAAAGCGAAGACAACGGCCGACCGTCAAGCTGGATATCACCACAGTCCGGCACGTAATACCCCATCAGCAAATTTGCCAACGTACTCTTGCCGCTGCCGGTATGGCCGACCAATGCAATGAAACCGCGATCAGGCACCTGCAAGCAAATATGACTCAGCACAGGTTTACCGGCGCGGTAGGAGAACGTGACATCGTTAATACCGATGCGCCCGCTAGCCAGCGCCCTGGCGTCTTCGCCGTACTGCTGACGCTCACCATCCATCAGCTCAAAGATCCGCTCGCCGGCGACTACCGCCTGTTGCAGGATCGACTGTTGCGTCGTCAGTTCGATAAGCGGCTCATTCAAACGGCCAAGGTAGTTGATAAACGCATACAACACGCCCACACCGACGGTACCGACAGGGCTAAAACCGAACAACATCAATAGCCCACAAAGTACCATGGCGGAAAACAAGCTAAGCAACGGACGGAGCAGAAAACCATCCAGACGCAGCGTCTGCATTCGCGCCTCGTAGTGCGACCAACTGGCCTGACTCAACACACGGCCGAACTTCCCCTGTTGGCGGAACTGCTGAATCACGCTCATGCCATTAATGGCCTCATTAAAACCATCATTAATATCAGCGAGATAACTGCGGACCTGGCGCACAATCGGCGTACTGTAGCGCTGATAGATCACCATCACGACCAGTACCGCAGGGAAAATTGCCATACATACCAGTGCCATACGCCAATCGAGGCTGAACATGGCTATCAGCATGGCGCCAATCAGCGCGGTGCTTCGCAACACACTGCCGACCACCATTACGTACAGGTCTCTGACAACTTCGGTATCGTTAGTGACTCGGGAAATCAACTGCCCTACGGGTTGCGTATCAAATACTCCCAACGGCTGCCGCAACGCCGCATCCATCACATCGGTACGCAATTGCTGCACAACACCAACCGCCACCCGATTAAACATCAGCGCCTGTACATAGTGCAGCAGCGCAGCCAGCGCCTGAAGCGCCACGTACCCTACCGCCAACCCGAGCGCCAGTTGAACAGGAAACTCGCCCCGAGCGATCACATGGTCGATAAAATAACTGACCAGCGCAGGCCCAGAGACCTCGGCCGCCGCCGCGAGCCACAGCAACAACACGCCCCCGCCAAGCGATTTACGCCACGGTATACCGTATGCCAACAACCGTTTCAGCGTGGGCCATAATGAACGGGAAGACGTCATGCTGTTTGTACCTCTTCTTCTACAGGCACATCATCCAGTGCAGCTTCCAGTTGCTGGTAACGATACATATCCCGATACCAGCCAGTCGATTGGGAAAGCTGTTGATGTGAACCACGCTGTGCCACATGGCCTTGCTGTAAAACCAGAATCTCATCGGCATCAGCCAACGCGGACAGACGGTGAGCGCTGATAATCAGCGTCCGTTTGTGCCCCCATTGGCGCAGATTACTCAATATCTGATGCTCGGTTCGCCCATCGACCGCCGATAACGCATCATCCAAAACCAGCACTTCCGCCTCCAGCAGCAACGCTCGGGCAATCGCTATACGTTGTTTTTGCCCGCCGGAAAGCATCACGCCGCGCTCCCCCACTTCCGTCTGATACCCCTGAGGCAAACGCAGAATGTCGTCATGCACATTGGCCAGGCGAGCCGCTTCCTCAATCTGCAACGACGTCGCCCCTGGACGACCCAGAGCGATGTTGTTCGCCACCGTATCTGAAAAAAGAAATGGCATTTGCCCTACGACGGCAAACCGGCTGCGCAGTACATCCAAACGGATGTCGGGCAACGGCAAGCGGTGGTATTCAATCTTCCCTTCCGCTACGTCAAAATGACGCAACAGCAGCGCCAGCAGGGTACTTTTCCCCGAGCCGGTGGGCCCACATAACCCCAAGGTTTTACCTGGTTCCAATGTAAAGCTGACGTCATTGAGCACCGACGGCAAGCTTTGCGGGTAATGAAATGAACGGATATCAGCCGTCAGCAGGCCGGCTGTTTCCGGTAGATCCCACACGCCATCCATCACGACCAACTCTTCGGACAACAGATGACGAATACGGCTATACGCAGCACTACCACGTTCAACGATGTTGAACATCCACGCCAACGCCAACATCGGCCAGATCATCAATCCCAGATACATCACAAAACTGGTTAATGCCCCCAAGGTCAGAGAACCGTGAATAACCATCCAACTGCCTCCGCCCACGGCCAGCAAATTGGACATAGCCACCGCAATGTAAATTGTCGGATCGAAACGGGCATCAACCTGCGCCACTCGCATGTTTTTGGCCCCGGCATCCGCCGCCACCTCGGCAAAACGGCGAGACTGATAGTCCTCCAGACCAAACGCCTTAATCATGCGGATACTGGTCAAACTCTCCTGCGCCTGATCATTCAGCGATGAGAACGCCGCCTGAGATAGCTTGAAACGCTGATGTAACTGCGAGCCGTAATGCTTGATCACCAACGCCATCAGCGGCATGGGGATCAGCGCCAGCAGCGTCAGTTGCCAACTGAGTTGGGTACACATCACCACCAACACCGCACAGCCCATCACCAACGAATCCACCAGCGTTAGCACCCCCTCACCGGCAGCAAACACAACGCGATCGACATCATTGGTGGCGCGGGCGATAAGGTCGCCAGTGCGATGACGCAGATAAAAAGCGGGGTGTTGTCGGCTAAGTTGTTGATAGAAGCCTTGCCGCAGCTCGACCGCAAGTTGATAGGCCGCGCCGAAAAGCCAGATACGCCAAAAATAACGCAGCAAATAAATCAGCGCCGCGATCGCCAGCATCACGCCTATCCAGCGCAATATCGTCGATGCCGACATATTGTCGCGGGTTACGCCATCCACGATAACGCCGACCAATTTCGGCGGCAGCAATTGCAGGATAGCGATCACCATCAACAGGATTACCGCCCCCAGATAACGCTTCCATTCGCGGCGAAAATACCATCCCAATTGAACAAAAAGTCTCACGCAATAGTCGTCCGATAGCTGAAGATCAAGGTTGTGGCGCAACAAGCGGCACATTATACATGAAGTACACAGCGGATAATTTTATACCTGCAGCGGTAACGCCGTCGTATGCTTGATGCGTTCCATGGCAAAGCTGGAGGTGACGTCCACCAACCCCGGAATGCCATTCACCAGCCGTTTGTAAAAATTGTCGTAACTCTTCATATCGGCGACCTGCACCTGCATCAGGTAATCGTATTCGCCAGCCATACGGTAAAATGTCAGCACTTCCGGCATCTCCGAAACGAAGCCGGAAAACTCACGATACCAGGTGCTGTTATGGTGCTGAGTTTTCAGCAACACGAACGCCGTTAATCCCAAACCCACTTTGTCACTATCCAGCAATGCCACGCGCGCGGTGATATAGCCCTCTTCTTCCAAGCGTTTTAGGCGCTTCCAACAAGGCGTCGACGTCAGGTTCACCGCTTCCGACAACGCCTGCAGCGACAGCGTACAATCCCGTTGCAGCAAAGAGAGCAACATTCGGTCAGTTTTATCTAACATAAAGCAACCTTATAGAAAAATTTTCTCTTATTACCCACAATGACGACTAAAAAAGCAATATTTTTTCCCAATACACAGAGTAGGCTAGCATCATAACAATACAGAGCAGGACACATCATCATGACCAACACCTGGGTAAAAAACGCCATCAGCGCCATAGAAGCTGATTTTCAGCGTTCAGCCGACACGCACCTGATCCGTTTTACGCTGCCGGCATACCCCGGCATCTACTTTTATCTTAAAGACGAAAGCACGCATCCCAGCGGCAGTCTGAAACACCGCCTGGCGCGCTCGCTGTTTCTTTACGGATTGTCCAATGGCTGGATTAAGGAAAATACCACCATTATTGAAGCGTCCTCCGGCAGTACCGCCGTCTCCGAGGCTTATTTCGCCCGTTTACTGGGCTTGCCGTTCATCGCGGTGATGCCGTCCTGCACGGCGAAAAGGAAAATCGAGCAAATCTCCTTCTATGGCGGCAAGTGCCACTTCGTGGAACATTCCGACCAGATCTATGCCGCTTCCGAACAGTTGGCCCGTGAATTAAATGGTCACTACATGGATCAATTCACCTACGCCGAACGCGCAACCGACTGGCGCGGCAATAACAACATTGCCGATAGCATTTACCGCCAGATGGAGCGCGAACCTTTCCCTATTCCTGATTATCTGGTGATGAGCGCCGGAACCGGCGGAACCTCCGCCACCTTAGGACGCTATATCCGCTATAAAGGGCTGGACACCCGTTTGCTGGTGGCAGACCCGGAGAACTCCGTGTTCTACGACTATTACCACCAGCGTGATCGCTCAATCATGGGCAAATGCAGCAGCCGTATCGAAGGAATCGGCCGCCCGCGCGTGGAACCCTCTTTTATCCCCGATGTTATCGATGAAATGGTAAAAGTGCCTGACGCCGCCAGCGTTGCTACCCTCTACTGGCTCGAACGCATTCTGGGGCGCAAGGCAGGCCCATCCACCGGAACCAACGTCTGGAGCATGTTGCAAGTGGCGAAGAGCATGGTTGCCGAGAACAGGCAAGGGGCCATCGTTACGCTGTTGTGCGACAGCGGCGATCGCTATCTCGACACCTATTACAATCACGGTTGGGTAAACGCGCACATCGGCGATATCTCCCCCTACTTTGCCCAACTTACCGCTCATACCACTCCACAGAATGCCAAAGAGCCGCAACCAGCCTGACGAGTATCCCTTCGCGCTGAAGCGTGAAGGGATTTCAGTTACCATATGCGTTAATGACGTTCTTTCCCGACCGCATCTCACACTTATTCACAAAAGGAGAATTGGAAATGTCATGCGCAGTTGTGGTTTTCAGTGGCGGACAGGACTCCACCACTTGTCTGATTCAGGCTTTACAACAATATGATGAAGTTCATTGCGTCACATTCGACTACGGGCAACGACACCGCGCGGAGATCGATGCGGCAGCTGAGCTGACACAACGTCTGGGGGCCCGTGCCCACAAAATTCTGAATGTCGAGCTACTTAATCAATTGGCAGTCAGCAGCCTTACCCGAGACAGTATCCCGGTTCCTGAATACGACGAAACAAGTGAAGGGCTGCCAAGCACCTTTGTGCCAGGCCGCAATATTCTTTTTCTGACATTGGCATCCATTTACGCTTACCAGGTCGGCGCAGAAAGTGTCATCACCGGTGTATGCGAAACCGATTTTTCCGGCTACCCGGATTGCCGCGACGAGTTTGTCAAAGCGCTCAATCAGGCGGTGTCGTTGGGGCTTGCCAGAGAGATACGTTTCGTCACGCCGCTGATGTGGCTTAACAAAGCAGAAACCTGGGCATTGGCGGATTACTATCATCAGTTAGACACGGTAAAACACCATACGTTGACCTGTTATAACGGCATCAAAGGAGAAGGGTGCGGTCAGTGTGCAGCCTGTCACCTACGCGCCCAAGGGCTTACCCAGTACCAGCAAAACAGAGCAGCCGTCATCGCCTCGCTGAAGAGTAAAACCGGTCTGAAATAACCTCGAAGGCCAGACCAGAGACGTCAGCTTCCGGTCTGGCTCCCGTTTCTTTACAGGTTCGGAGGCTTTCCCCATCGATGAGAAAAGCCCCGACGGAACATCACCCTGCGCATATTACAGCCTGATGCGCGACTGGTTGCGCTCCACCAACGCCGCGCCAATCCCCGGAACCTCCTGCAGTTGTTCTATCTGGGTAAAAGGGCCATTCTGCTCGCGGTAGGCCACAATCGCCTGAGCCTTCTTCAGACCGACGCCGTTAAGCGCCGCGGCCAGTTGTTCCGCACTTGCCGTATTGATACTTACTTCTTCTTCATCCGTGGTAAGGGCTGATTTGGCGTTTTTGCCCTGTTGATGTTCAGCCGCCGCGCTAACCGACGATTTCTCCGGTTCGGCTTTAGGCGTTGCCGCCTGCAACCAGGGAGAGATCCCACCCAACGCCATCCCCATAAGCAAACAAAGCGCCTTGATTCCAGATTTTCTCATGCTGTTTCCTCCTTGTATTTGACAGCGAAGCTACATTGCCTCAGCCAACTATCGGCAGCAAACAGCAAAGTCAAAATGTGGAAAAGGCCGCGAAAGCGGCCTTTGTCAGTTGCAAGGAATTGCAGAATTTTGCGAGGGCTATTGCGCGTCCTGCGCCGCATCCCCCAGTTTTATCTTGGCTTCGTCATGCAGATTGGCGATCAGAGAATCAAACAGCGTCGCTAAAGCGCTCTGCTCTATCTGAGCGGCAAATTGCTTCTTCTGTGCGGCTTCAAGCTCACGCGCCTTCACATTATCCAGCGCCACGATCACAATGTTGCCGACTTGATCCTGGGCAATCCCATAGGACACCTTGTCCTTCTGCGGATGCGGTAAAGAGAATACGGCCTCTGACATTACATCGCCGCGACCGACGGAAGACATAACCCGAGGGGCGCTGAAACTGAGACCAGCAGCGGTAAGCGTGTCATTCTTGCCCTGCTTCAGGTCAGCCAGAATCTTTTCGGCATCAACGCGCGCCTGCTGCTCGGCTTTCTGGCGCTTTATCGCCTGAACAACTTGGTCACGCACCTTGTCTAACGGCTGGGTAGCTTCCGGTTTGTGTTCGCTGATACGCAGAACGAAAGCCCGATCGCCATCCACATTAATAACGTCCGAGTTGCTACCGGGCGCTCCATTTTCTCCAGTCAGGGTACCGTTCAGAATCGCCTGTTTCACCTGAGGAAAATCCAGCGCGGCGGGGATATTGTCGCGAGTGAACCAGTCAGTTTGACGCGCTTTGATGCCAGAAGCTTTTTCCGCCGAAACCAGCGATTCATTATCATTGCTGGCCGCTTCACTGAGCTTCTGCTGTTGCGCGTAAAACTCGTCCAATGCTTTTTCGCGTTTAACCTTATCACCCAGATCACCGCGTACCTCATCCAGAGAACGAACACGCTGCACCTGGATGTCGTCCAGACGCACGATCAGATACCCCACAGATGACTTAACTACATCAGACAACTGCCCTTTCTGCTGTAGATTGGCTTGCTTAATCTCGTCAACGGTGGAATTGCCGTCCATCCACCCCAGATCGCCGCCATTGCGACGGGATACAATATCCGTTGACTTCTCTTTCGCCAGTGCGGCGAAATCCGCACCTTTATGCAGCTGTTCCAGTACGGCTTTAGCATCAGCCTCATTTTTTAACTGAATAATGCTGTATTTACGACGCTCCGGCTGAGTGAATTCGCTCTTGTGCTGCTCGTAGTAACTGCTGACAGCCGCGCTATCTACCGAGATTTTGTCCATGATGGCAGCGGCATCCAGCATGATGTAGCTGACTTTGAACTGCTCCGGCGCCAGGTAGCGCGAGCTGTTCTGGTTGTAGAAATTCTGTATTTCATCATCGGAAGCCGTCTGGGTTTTCGCCCGGGCATCCAAATCAATGGTCGCGGTACGGATAGTACGATCCTGCGCTGCTATAGCGACCAGATTGTCGATCTCCTGCGGCAACTGGAAATTACTGCCGCCCAGACCACGAACCAACTGTTGCGTCACCAATTGTTTGCGCAACAGTTGCGCATAGACATCCGGCGTTAATCCTAATTGCTGTACCTGGGCAAGGTATTTTTCGTTATCAAAGCGATTATTAGTCTGGAAGGCGGGAACAGAGAAAATAGCCTGTTTTACCTGTTCATCACTGATATTCAGCCCCAGATTACGGGCGAATTGATCAATTAACGTATCGTCGATCAACTGGCTCAATGCTTGTTTGCGCAACTGCTGCATATACCCTTCGTTCGCAGCCAGTGCGGAAAAATTCTCGCCCAACATCTCCTGTTGACGGTTGCGTTCATTTTGTACCGCCTGTTCCAACTGCGCGCGGGAGATTTCCTGACCATTAACCTTGGCGGCGTAATCACCTGAACCACGGATCAGATAGTCACCTACCCCAGTCAATACAAATGAACCAACGATCAAAGCAAGAATAACTTTAAGCACGACGTTGTTAGCGGCCGCGCGTAAATTGTCCATCATAATGTGACAACACTCCGCTGTAGAATGGATAACACTCCCTGCGCAGGCCGTAGCCATGCTTCCATGCTGTTGCTGTAGCCGAATCCGGCCAGGGCGCACTCAAACAGATACCTGATAACAGTAATTCGAATTACCCGTAAAAAAAGGCACATCATGGCATGATGCGCCTCTATATTACCTTACCCATCGCGCCACGTCAGGCGATGTTTAGGCTACAAACCGTCCTGCCAAACGAATCTGCTATTTTATAATCAGTTCACAGCGTCTTTCAGCGCTTTCCCAGCACGGAAGCCCGGCACTTTTGCGGCAGGAATGCTGATCTCTTTCCCGGTCTGTGGATTACGACCGGTGCGGGCTGAACGTTCACGAACGGCGAACGTACCGAAACCAACCAGAGCAACATCATCTCCTGCTTTCAGAGATTCAGTAACAGATCCAATAATTGCATCTAACACTCGTCCTGCAGCCGCCTTGGAAATATCAGCGTCGGCGGCAATTTTGTCGATCAATTGTGACTTGTTCACTCTTTCATCCCCTCTGAAATTCAGTATTCACGCAGATCATCCGCGCGTCATATAGCTTTCTGTCGAATCTAACAACCGGTCAACCAGCCTACCGGTAACAGTGCTCTAACTTAGCGGCACGAAAAAAGGCTGGCAAGCATCATTTAACTTACCAGCCTTTATTTTGTCAGTGGTTTTTGCGATAGGTCACTATTTTGCCGGAGAAGTGACGACCTCCATCCCATAAGGCGCATCCTGCAACGCCAAAGCCAGCACTTCTTCAATCCGTTTCACCGGATGGATATCCAGATCGGCAATGACATTCTGCGGTATATCTTCCAAATCACGCTTGTTCTCTTCGGGAATCAGCACGGTTTTGATTCCACCGCGATGGGCCGCCAATAGTTTTTCTTTCAGACCGCCTATCGGCAGAACCAAACCACGCAGGGTAATTTCGCCGGTCATCGCCACGTCGGCACGCACTGGATTGCCGGTCAGGCAAGAGACCAACGCCGTGCACATGGCGATACCCGCACTGGGGCCATCTTTCGGCGTAGCGCCTTCAGGCACATGCACATGGATATCGCGCTTTTCATAGAAATCCGCATTGATACCCAGCGTTTCCGCTCTGGCCCGCACTACGGTCAACGCAGCCTGGATCGACTCCTGCATGACTTCACCCAGCGAGCCGGTATAGGTCAGTTTACCTTTACCCGGTACACAAGCGGTTTCAATAGTCAGCAGGTCGCCGCCGACCTCCGTCCACGCCAGACCCGTTACCTGCCCAACCCGGTTTTCTTCATCCGCACGCCCATAATCAAAGCGTTGAACCCCCAGATACTCTTTCAGGTTATCGCCTGTGATAGTGATGTGCCCAATGGTTTTATCCATCAGCAATGATTTAACCGCTTTGCGACACAGTTTGGAGATCTCGCGCTCCAGGCTACGAACGCCAGCCTCTCGGGTGTAATAGCGGATAATGCCGACTATAGCGCTGTCTTCCACCGTCAACTCGCCTTTTTTCAAGGCATTACGCTCAATCTGCTTCGGCAGCAGGTGCTGACGGGCAATGTTAAGCTTTTCATCTTCGGTATATCCCGACAGACGGATTACCTCCATCCTATCCAACAACGGCGCAGGTATATTCATGGAGTTGGAGGTTGCCACAAACATGACGTCAGACAGATCGTAATCCACTTCCAGATAATGATCGTTGAACGCTACGTTCTGTTCTGGATCAAGCACTTCCAACAACGCTGACGCCGGATCGCCACGCATGTCGGAAGACATCTTGTCAATTTCATCCAGCAGGAACAGCGGGTTTTTCACCCCAACTTTTGCCATTTTCTGGATCAACTTACCGGGCATGGAACCAATGTAGGTGCGACGGTGGCCGCGAATTTCCGCCTCATCACGCACGCCACCCAACGCCATACGCACATACTTACGGCCAGTAGCTTTGGCGATGGACTGCCCCAACGAGGTTTTCCCTACCCCTGGCGGCCCCACCAGACACAGAATCGGCCCTTTAATTTTGCTAACACGACTTTGAACTGCCAGATACTCCAGGATGCGTTCTTTGACCCGCTCCAGACCATAATGATCGCTATCCAGCATTTCCTGCGCTTTGACCAGATCTTTCTTCACCTTGCTGCGGGCATGCCAGGGAACTTGTACCATCCAGTCGATATAGCTGCGGACGACCGTAGCCTCCGCCGACATGGGGGACATCATACGCAGTTTCTGCAGTTCGGCTTCCGCTTTTTCCCGCGCCTCTTTCGGCATATTGGCGGCGTCAACCTTACGTTTTAACGCTTCCTGTTCGTCCGGCGCATCGTCCATCTCGCCAAGCTCTTTTTGAATGGCCTTCATCTGCTCATTCAAGTAATACTCTCGCTGGCTTTTCTCCATCTGCTTCTTGACGCGGCTACGGATCCGTTTCTCAACCTGCAACAGATCGATTTCCGACTCCATCATCGCCATCAGATATTCAAGACGTTCAGTGACGTCTGACATTTCCAGCACCGACTGCTTGTCGGCCAGCTTCAACGGCATATGAGCAGCGATGGTATCAGCCAGGCGGGCCGCATCATCAATACTGTTCAGGGAAGTTAATACTTCAGGTGGGATTTTCTTATTCAGTTTGATGTAACCCTCAAACTGATTGATCGCCGTGCGCATCAGCACTTCCTGCTCGCGCTCCTCAATCGCCGGCGAATCCAGATATTCAGCCTGAGCGGCAAAATGTTCGCCACTATCAGACAAGGTTGTAATGCGCGCCCGCTGCAGACCTTCAACCAAAACCTTTACAGTACCATCCGGCAGTTTCAGCATCTGAAGAATAGAGGCGACCGTCCCTACCGAGAAAAGATCGTTAACACCAGGCTCATCCGTTGAGGCTTCTTTCTGTGCCACCAGCATGATCTTCTTGTCATGATCCATCGCGGCTTCAAGGCATCGAATTGACTTTTCCCGACCAACAAACAACGGAATGACCATGTGCGGATAAACCACCACATCGCGCAGCGGCAATACGGGGATTTCTATGCGTTCGGAACGCTCAGGGTTCATAGAGCTCTCTCTTAGTTTCGTTTCCGCCAGGTTAAGGAAATCTCGTGAAATGCGGACTTCACGGGGCTCACCTATAGGTAATCGAGTATATGGGGATAAATATGTCACATTCAACGACTGAAAGTATGTAAAAACAAATGGGGGGCTAAAACCCCCCATTTTGTCGTTCAACGTTGTTTTTTCGGCTAATTATTCACCAGAAGCCTGCTGGGCTTCTGGTTTGCCATAGATAAGCAGAGGCTCGGACTGGCCGGAAATGACAGACTCGTCGATCACCACTTTATCGACGTTCTCCAACGAAGGCAGATCGTACATAGTATCCAGCAATGCTGCTTCCACAATGGAACGCAAACCGCGTGCACCAGTTTTACGTATCATGGCTTTTTTGGCGATGGCCGTCAGCGCTTCATCACGGAACTCCAGATCCACACCTTCCAGTTTGAATAACGCCTGATACTGCTTGGTCAGCGCATTCTTCGGCTCACGCAGAATCTGAATCAATGCTTCCTCGTCGAGTTCTTTCAGCGTCGCGACGACCGGTAAACGGCCGATGAACTCAGGAATAAGACCAAATTTGATCAAATCACCCGGCTCCACATGCCCCAGTAACTCACCTTCGGTCGCTTTCTGAGTCGAACCTTTTACCGTGGCATTAAAACCGATACCGCGCCCGGTATCGGTACGCTGCTCGATAATTCTGTCCAGACCCGCAAACGCACCGCCGCAAATGAATAGAATCTTTGAAGTATCAACCTGCAAAAACTCCTGCTGAGGGTGCTTACGCCCCCCCTGAGGAGGAACCGCAGCAATAGTGCCTTCAATTAATTTCAGCAGCGCCTGCTGAACACCTTCGCCGGATACGTCCCGGGTAATGGACGGATTATCCGACTTACGGGAAATTTTATCGATCTCATCGATGTAGACGATGCCACGCTGCGCTTTCTGCACATCGTAATCGCACTTCTGCAACAGTTTCTGAATGATATTCTCCACGTCTTCCCCCACGTAACCCGCTTCGGTCAACGTAGTGGCATCTGCCATGGTGAACGGAACATCCAGAAAACGCGCCAGTGTTTCCGCCAGTAACGTTTTACCGCTACCCGTCGGGCCAATCAGCAGAATGTTGCTTTTACCTAACTCAACACCACCGTTGGCTTCACCATTACGCAGACGCTTGTAATGATTGTAAACGGCTACAGCCAGCACTTTCTTCGCCGGCTCCTGACCAATGACATAATCATCCAGGTGACGGCGGATTTCATGCGGTGTTGGCAACGCACTACGCTCACGGTGTGGAGCCACTTCTTTTATTTCTTCGCGAATGATGTCGTTGCACAAGTCCACGCACTCATCGCAAATATACACTGACGGCCCGGCAATCAGCTTGCGTACTTCATGCTGACTTTTGCCGCAAAAAGAGCAGTACAGTAACTTTCCTGAACCGTCTTTGCGCTTATCTGTCATCAGTAAACCTCTTCTTTAGTTCTTGCCCGTGGGCCAACCACATCACGACAGCGTCATAGCAAACGCCGACACAACCACATAGCCGAATACCTAAGCAGAAATCCGCATCGCAGGGAATACGAATTTCCCGGGTAACAGGAAACCCGGTTATTCCCGATGGGTCAGCACGGAATCTACCAACCCGTACTCTACGGCCTCGCCAGCAGAGAGGAAACGGTCACGCTCCGTATCTCTTTCGATAATATCAAGCGACTGACCTGTATGTTTAGCCATCAACTCATTCATACGGGCTTTCACTTTAAGGATTTCTTTGGCGTGTATTTCAATGTCTGTCGCCTGCCCCTGGAACCCGCCCAAAGGTTGATGAATCATTACACGGGAATTAGGTAGACAAAAACGTTTCCCTTTCGCCCCTGCGGTGAGAAGGAAAGCGCCCATTGATGCAGCTTGCCCCATACAGATAGTGCTAACATCCGGCTTGATAAACTGCATGGTGTCATAAATCGACATCCCAGCAGTAATGACCCCGCCCGGAGAGTTAATATACAGATAGATATCTTTTTCCGGATTCTCTGCTTCCAGAAATAGCATCTGAGCCACAATAAGATTGGCCATGTAATCTTCGACCTGCCCCGTCAGGAAGATCACACGTTCTTTCAGCAACCGGGAATAAATATCGTAAGAGCGTTCCCCACGAGAGGTTTGCTCCACAACCATTGGCACCAGAGCCATATGAGGGGTTTGCTTTTCCTGTTCGCCACTGTATGACATTAACGTCTCCTAGATAAAATGCTTTTGGCGCGTAGTATCTGATTCTACTTGAGATATAAAACAATAACCATGCTCTGGATGCTGCGTCGGCCTTTCATCACAGAGCAAGCTCACTGTCGACACCGCCCGCGCATTCGAACACGCCTCAGCCTCCAGCACATGTCTTCTGCGCCACATCCAAGAACGACTGTTCCAGTCAAGGCAATGCAGATAGAGAAACAATGGGTGCACAATGCATGAATTTCAAGCTTACACCCGCGAGGAATTCGGGTTAAAGCAATATTACCTCCCCACCATAAGTCTGCCGCCTCTATGCGGAAAGATTCATTCCCAAGTGATCTCTCAACAAACGCGCTACCAGGAAATCGCTATCCTGACAGCACTGTTGCTCTATTATGAAGGACACATCACACACCATATAAGCATAGTCAAAGACGTGTTGTTCGAAGCTGGTTACTCTAGATAGCCAATCAAAAAACAAAAAACCCGCAGCTTAGCTGCGGGCTATTCAAAAAAGTGTCGGCTTTGGCTATCAGGCTGGGACAGACTGATTCATCAATTCATTGAAGCTGACGGCTTTTTCAACAACTTTAGCTTTGGACAACAGCGTCTCGATTGCCTGTTCTTCCAAGGCAACGTTACGGATGTTGTTAAGCATTTCTTTGTTTTGCTGATAGTAGCTAACGACTTCCTGCGGATCTTCATACGCGGAAGCGATCTCATCGATCAACGTATTTACGCGGGCTTCATCAGCTTCCAATTCGTTGGTGCTAATCACTTCACCCAGCAACAGGCCAACAACGACACGGCGTTTGGCCTGTTCTTCGAACAGTTCGCGCGGCAGTTCATTCGCCTGTTTTTCATTACCGCCGAAACGACGAGCGGCCTGTTGGCGAAGAACATTGATTTCACCATCAATCAATGCAGCCGGAACGTCGATTTCGTTCGCATTGACCAGACCATCAATAACCTGAGATTTAACGCGATTACGGATAGCGCCTTTCAGCTCGCGCTCCATATTCTTACGAACTTCAGCGCGCAGCCCCTCTACAGAGCCATCTTCCACACCGAAACGTTTGATGAAATCAGGCGTCAGCTCAGGCAGCTCGCGCTCTTCAACTTTCTTCAATACAATCGCAAATTTGGCGTCTTTACCTTTCAGGTTTTCCGCGTGGTAGTCTTCCGGAAATTTCACATCGATGGTGAATTCTTCGCCAGCCTGATGACCAACGATGCCGTCTTCAAAGCCCGGAATCATGCGGCCCTGGCCCATGGCCAGTACGAAGTCGGAAGATTTACCGCCTTCAAATTCTTCGCCGTCGACAGAGCCGGTAAAATCGATGGTTACGCGATCTTCAGCCGCCGCGGCGCGCTCAGCCACTTTCCATTCAGCCTGCTGTTTACGTAATGTTTCCAGCATGCCGTCAACATCGGCGTCAGTGACGTCAACCAGCGGTTTTTCGACTTCGATACTTTCCAGACCTTTCAATTCAACTTCCGGATAGACTTCGAATTCAACAGAGTAAGTGAAATCGCCGCCGACCTGGTATTCGCCCGGGACATAGCTAGGGGCGCCAGCCGGATTGATTTTTTCTTTGATGATGGCATCAACGAAATGACGCTGCATCAAGTCACCCAGCACATCCTGACGCACGGAAGCGCCGTAACGCTGCTCAACAATTTTCGCCGGCACTTTGCCTTTGCGGAAGCCATCGATACGAACTTTTTTAGCCACACTAACCAGTTCGCTTTTAACAGCATCTTCAATGCTGGCTGCAGCAACAGTAATCGTTACACGGCGCCCAAGGCCTTGAGTGGTTTCAACAGAAACTTGCATCTTGTTACCTCAAAAAATCACAGTGCTCGGTCAACCTCAGAAGCCGTTATCATCAGGCGCCCCAGGGGCAGCCTTTCCGATCACAGTCCTCACGGAACCAGGACAGCCACTCAGCCGGCCCCATTCCCTGTTGTCAGAAGCGTCCCGAATACATTCCGGAAAATAAAGACCCGGCATTATAGCGGTATAGACAAGACGAGTCGAGAAGAGTAACCGGTCTATTACCGCAGTAAACTCACACTCTGACGTTTTATCGTCAGCTATTTCCACAATTCCGCCGACAGTCAACAGGTTAACGTTCGATTCCAGCCCCACCGCAAGGCGGAGAAGATGGAACCACCATCTGGAGATCCCGCCACTCTTGCGGCGTATAAACATGAAGCGCCAACGCATGTACCGCACCCTCCAGTTCGTCGGCCAACACTTTATAAATCGCTCTATGGCGCCCAATAACCCGCTCGCCGTTAAAATGCTCACTGACCAGCACCACTTTGAAATGGCTTTCAGAGCCTGCCGGAACGTTATGGCGGTAGCTTTCATTAATCACTTCAAGATGCTCGGGTACAAACTCCGCGCGCAATTTGGCTTCAATCATTTCACGAATCATACGTATACCTTCTGTGAGACGTCGGGAAACTTGTGTTTCCTGTTATGGCGGGGTGTTTTATCCAATTCAATTCTATTTCAGCTCAAAACTCGATGTCATCGTATCGCTTCACTTGCGATATCCAATCGCCGTACCGGATCCATATCATATTTTTCCATCGGCAAGGTATGATAGAACACTGCCGGCTGTTTCGGACGGGAACAAGGAGAGATGGCCGAAGAATGTTGTT
Source organism: Musicola paradisiaca NCPPB 2511 (assembly GCF_000400505.1). Lineage (NCBI taxonomy): Bacteria > Pseudomonadati > Pseudomonadota > Gammaproteobacteria > Enterobacterales > Pectobacteriaceae > Musicola > Musicola paradisiaca. The sequence continues at coordinate 3,332,515 of NZ_CM001857.1, forward strand.
TACTTTCCACTCTTTTCCTTATCTACGGCAATGATATGATAGCCAGAACATTTATCAGCAAATCAACGCTCCATGAGTGAGAAAATACGCATGTTAAAAAAATTCATTTTTCCCCTGTTCGCCGCGCTGGTGTTAGCTGGATGTGCCGGCAAAAGCAATACATTAGATGTCACGCCAAAGATCACCCTGCCGTCTCAGGATCCAAGCCTGATGGGCGTCACCATTAGCATTAATGGCGCAGACCAGCGTGCCGATCAATCCCTTGCCAGAGTCAATCGCGACGGCCAGCTCACCGCCTTGACGCCGTCTCGCGATTTGCGGTTCCTGCTTCAGGAAGTGCTTGAGAAACAAATGGCTGCTCGTGGCTATATGATTGGCGCCGGTGGGCCGGTATCTCTGCAGGTGGTCGTCAACACCCTGTATGCCGACGTGGCTGAAGGCAACCTGCGTTACAACATCACCACCAAAGCGGATATTTCGATCATCGCGCAGGCAGCCAATGGCAACAAACAGGTGAAAAACTACCGCGCCAACTACAACGTCCAGGGCGCACTTACCGCCACCAATGATAAAATCGCCGCAGCGGTCAACCAGGTTCTGAATGACGTCATCAGCGACATGGCGCAGGACACCAGCGTAAGCACCTTCATCAAAACTAACGCCCGTTAAGGGATTCCCGTCTCCCTTGCCCTGATATCAGGCGCAAGGGAGAGAGGACACCTCATGTTTAGCCGTATAGCCTCTCTTTTCCGCGATCGCAATAGCGTCATCCTCCTGATACTTGGCTTTGCTTCCGGTCTGCCGCTGGCATTGACATCCGGTACACTTCAGGCATGGATGACAGTAGAAAACATGGATTTGAAAACCATCGGTTTTTTTTCGCTGGTTGGCCAGGCTTACGTATTTAAGTTTCTCTGGTCCCCGTTCATGGATCGCTATACGCCTTCATTTTTGGGACGCCGGCGAGGCTGGTTGTTGATAACGCAACTGATGCTATGCGTTTTCATTACCCTGATGGGAGCGCTCTCCCCCTCCAGCCACCTGGCATGGCTGGCCGTACTGGCCGTATTGATTGCTTTCTGTTCTGCGTCACAGGACATCGTGTTCGATGCCTATAAAACCGATCTATTGCCGCCGCAAGAACGAGGAAGCGGAGCGGCAATATCCGTCTTTGGATATCGTCTGGCCATGCTGGTTTCCGGCGGCCTCGCACTTTGGATGGCCGACCGCTTTCTTGGATGGCTCGGTACCTACTGGCTTATGGCTGTGTTGATGCTGGTTTGCACGCTAGCGACCTGGCTCGCTCCGGAACCAGATAATACACAGCCAGCGCCCCGAACGCTTGAACAGGCTGTCGTCGCTCCGCTGAAGGATTTTTTCAACCGCAATAATGCCTGGCTGCTGCTGCTGTTGATCGTTCTCTATAAACTGGGGGACGCTTTTGCGGTCAGCTTGAGTACAACATTTTTGATTCGGGGTGTAGGGTTCAATCCCGGTGATGTCGGTCTGGTCAACAAAACGCTGGGGTTACTGGCTACGATCGTCGGCGCACTGTATGGCGGCCTTCTCATGCAGCGCTGGTCCTTGTTCAAGGCACTCATTATCTTTGGGCTGCTGCAGGCGATATCCAACGCGGGTTACTGGCTGCTGGCGATTACCGAAAAACAGCTGTTCAGTATGGCGGGCGCCGTATTTCTTGAAAATCTATGCGGCGGCATGGGTACCGCAGCATTCGTCGCACTATTAATGACGCTGTGCAACAAATCATTCTCTGCAACACAATTCGCACTCCTTTCAGCACTGGCTGCGGTAGGAAGAGTCTATGTCGGCCCTATTGCCGGATGGTTCGTGGAACTTTATGGTTGGGCATGGTTTTATCTGTTTTCCATCCTGATATCCATACCGGGTCTATTACTGCTGCTGATTTGTCGCCGCACGCTGACATTGTCGTCCCCAGACGCGGCCTTTATTCAGCGAATGTATTTCGCCCGCCAATATTTATGGGTAAGCAAGAGCCTTCTGTTCGGCATCCTGTTGTTTGTCCTTGGCATAATAATCTGGGGGGCGAATAGACTGTCATGGCTCAACGACACAGAGGCAAGCCAGCTTCTGACAAGCGTCGGCAGCATTATCGCCATCGGCGCCGTGTTATCCGGCGCGACTCTTGACTACTTATCAATAAAGAAAAAGTAAATCCTGCCGCCAGGGAATAATTACAAGCAGTAGCATATTAATTATATGCTACTGCTTTATTAAACTATTTTTCTCTGGCGTTTTCCGCCCCTAACATTTATTTCAGTCTTTTCAATAAAATCATAATTCTTTCTTTCCTGATTTTCATTACAACAAAAAACAAACCAATTATTAACAGTAATAACAAAATAGATTTTAGAAGAAGTTGTAATTCTTAAAAAGTGATACATACTTTTTTGAAAGCATGTTAATAGCTGTTTTTAAAAAAATTTTTAACAACACACTGCATCTGTGACATGCGGGGCAAAAGTCGGCAACAGTGAGCTGACATCTCTTTAATCATGTTTACAGTGTAGTAACCTTCCCGTAAAATGCCCGCTCGCGTGAAATGACAATAGAGCCCTTGTAATTGAGGTCGCTAGATGAGACTCAGGAAATACAATAAAATTTTTGGGATGTTGTCTTTAATCGTAACCACTCTGCTTCTCAGTGGCTGCGATATGGCATTAATGAACCCCAAAGGACAGGTCGGGTTAGAACAACGATCGCTCATTCTTACCGCACTTGGTTTGATGCTGATCGTTGTTATCCCAGTGATCATTATGACGTTAGCCTTCGCCTGGAAGTTCAGAGCTTCCAACCAAAAGGCGAAGTACACGCCAGACTGGTCGCACTCCAACAAAATAGAAGCCGTCGTATGGACGGTTCCCATCATTATCATCCTCATTCTCGGGACTATCACCTGGAAAACGACCCATTCGCTTGACCCGTACAAGCCGCTGGATTCCAAGGTAAAACCCGTTAATGTCGAAGTAGTATCACTTGACTGGAAATGGTTGTTCATCTATCCGGATCTTGGTATCGCTACCGTCAATGAACTTGCCTTCCCGGCCAATGTTCCCGTCGATTTTAAAATCACGTCGAATTCGGTGATGAATTCATTCTTTATCCCGCGTCTCGGTGGTCAGATTTATGCCATGGCCGGTATGCAGACCCAACTGCATCTTATCGCCAATGAACCCGGGAAATATGAGGGGATTTCAGGCGGATACAGCGGCAAAGGTTTTTCCGGCATGAAGTTTACCGCCATCGCGACACCTGATCAGCAAACGTTCGACCAATGGGTTGATACTGTCCGCAAGTCGTCCAAGACGTTGGGTACAACGAATGACTTCGACAAACTGGCGCAGCCGAGCGAATACCACCCGGTAGAGTATTATTCTCAGGTACAGCCCGATTTGTTCCATCAGATCATTACCAAATTCATTGGCAACAACATGACCATGCAGCACCATGGCGAAGGCGAGCCGAGCCAAAAAGAAGAAGGCGCGCCAAACCACACCGGCATGAACATGAGCGAACACTCCTCTCATTGAGGAGTCGAGGGATAATACGATGTTCGGAAAATTAACTCTTGATGCGGTTCCGTACCACGAACCCATTATCATGGTTACCGTAGCGGGAATTGTTCTCGGCGGATTGGCGCTACTGGCGGCAATAACCTATTTTGGCAAGTGGAAATGGCTGTGGTCCGAATGGTTCACCTCTGTCGACCATAAAAAGATCGGGATCATGTATATCATCGTCGGTATGGTGATGATGCTGCGTGGTTTCGCCGATGCCATCATGATGCGTGGCCAGCAGGTTCTTGCCTCCGCCGGTGAAGCGGGATTCCTGAATCCCCACCATTATGATCAGATTTTTACCGCTCATGGCGTCATCATGATTTTCTTCGTGGCGACGCCGTTCGTAGTCGGTCTAATGAACCTGGTCGTGCCGTTGCAAATCGGTGCTCGCGACGTGGCATTCCCCTTCCTGAACTCCCTTAGCTTCTGGCTGTTCGTCGCCGGTGTGGTTCTGATCAACCTGTCTCTCGGCATCGGCGAATTCGCCCAAACCGGCTGGGTTGCCTATCCACCGCTATCCGGCAAAGAGTACAGCCCCGGCGTAGGGGTGGATTATTGGATATGGAGTTTGCAGATTTCCGGCGTCGGTACCACATTGACCGGGGTTAACTTCTTCGCCACCATTTTGAAAATGCGCGCTCCCGGTATGACACTGATGAAAATGCCGGTATTTACCTGGACCGCACTGTGCACTAACGTACTGATTATTGCCGCATTTCCAATTTTGACGGTGACTATCGCGTTGCTGACGCTGGATCGTTATCTCGGCACCCATTTCTTCACCAATGACATGGGCGGCAATATGATGATGTACATCAACCTGATCTGGGCCTGGGGCCATCCGGAAGTGTACATCCTGGTGCTACCGATTTTCGGGGTCTACTCCGAAGTGGTGGCCACCTTCTGTAAAAAGCGGCTGTTCGGCTATACCTCGCTGGTATGGGCGACCATCGCTATTACCGTATTGTCATTCATCGTATGGCTGCATCACTTCTTTACGATGGGCTCTGGAGCCAATGTCAATGCCTTCTTCGGCATAGCGACCATGATTATCTCGATCCCCACCGGGGTTAAGATTTTCAACTGGCTGTTTACCATGTACCAGGGCCGTATCCAACCGCACACATCCATGCTGTGGACAACCGGATTCATCATTACCTTCTCCATCGGCGGTATGACTGGTGTGCTGCTTGCCGTACCTGGCGCCAACTTCGTACTACACAACAGTTTGTTCCTGATCGCGCACTTCCATAACGTGATTATCGGCGGCGTAGTCTTCGGCTGCTTTGCTGGCATCACCTATTGGTTCCCGAAAGCATTGGGCTTCACACTGAACGAAACCTGGGGCAAACGCGCCTTTTGGTTCTGGCTGATTGGCTTCTTCGTTGCCTTTATGCCGTTGTATGCGTTGGGCTTTATGGGGATGACCCGCCGTCTGAGTCAGCAGATCAACCCGGAATTCCATCCGTTGCTGGTCGTAGCGTCGTTTGGCGTCGTGCTCATCGCTATCGGAATCCTGTGCCAGGTTATTCAGTACGTAGTGAGTATTCGCGACCGTGACCAGAACCGCGATTTGACGGGAGATCCCTGGGGCGGACGAACACTGGAATGGGCGACTTCGTCACCGCCGCCATTCTATAACTTCGCCATTGTTCCGCAGATTTCCGAACGCGATGCATTCTGGGATGCCAAGGAGAAAGGCGATGCTTATCGTAAGCCGGCAAAATATGAAGAAATTCATATGCCCAAAAATACCGGTGCGGGCGTCATTATCTCCGCGTTTAGTCTGGCGTTTGGCTTCGCGATGATCTGGTACATCTGGTGGCTGGCCATCATCGGCTTTGTCGGCATGATCGCAACCTGGATCGTGCACAGTTTCAACCAGAACGTGGACTACTACGTGCCGGTTAAAGAAATTGAAGACATCGAAAATCAGCACTTCGAGCAAATCACCAAGGCAGGCGTGAAAAATGGCCACTGATACTTTACATCGCAATGTCGCCCATGCTGAGCATGGGCACCATGATACGGGAGCGACGAAAGTTTTCGGCTTCTGGATCTACCTGATGAGCGACTGCATCCTGTTTGGCATGCTATTCGCCACCTATGCAGTGCTGGTAAATGGCACCGCCGGCGGCCCGTCCGGCAAAGATATTTTTGATTTGAAATTTGTGCTGGTCGAAACCTTCGCCCTGCTGTTCAGTAGCATCACCTACGGCATGGCGATGATCGCCATGAACAAGAACAGTAAATCACAGGTCAACACCTGGCTGGCGCTGACATTTCTGTTTGGGCTGGTGTTCATCGGCATGGAAATCTACGAGTTCCACAAGCTGATCGAAGAAGGTTTCGGGCCTGACCGCAGCGCGTTCCTGTCGGCGTTTTTCGCCCTGGTCGGAACCCACGGTATCCACGTCACCTCCGGCCTGATTTGGATTGCCATCATGATGACGCAGGTCGCCGGTCGTGGTTTGACAGCGACGAACAGAACCCGCCTGATGTGTCTGAGCCTGTTTTGGCACTTCCTTGATGTGGTATGGATTTGCGTCTTCACCGTTGTTTATCTGATGGGGGCAATGTAATGAGTCATTCAGCACACGATCATTCAGGCGCCAGCCATGGTAGCGTCAAGTCCTATCTGATGGGGTTCGTTTTGTCGATCATTCTGACAGTGATCCCTTTCAGCATGGTCATGAACGGTACCACTGCACACAGTATTATTCTGTTGACTGTACTGGGATGCGCCGTCGTGCAGATACTTGTCCATCTGGTGTACTTCCTGCATCTGAACACCGCATCGGAAGAACGCTGGAACGTGGTCGCCATTGTATTCACCGTTCTGATCATCGCCATCGTGGTGGTTGGATCCATATGGATCATGATGAGCGCGCACCATAATATGATGATTCAGTAACCAGGCAGGCGACGATGATTAAGCAATACCTGCAGGTCACTAAACCCGGCATTATTTTTGGCAACCTCATCTCCGTTATCGGGGGGTTTCTACTCGCCGCTAAGGGTACGATCAGTTATCCGCTGTTTTTGGCAACACTGGTTGGTGTATCGCTAGTGGTTGCATCAGGTTGTGTTTTCAACAACGTGATCGATCGCGACATCGATAAGAAAATGGAGAGAACCAAGAACCGGGTAATGGTTAAAGGGCTGATTCCACTGAGGACAACGCTGGTTTACGCCTCGCTGTTAGGTATTGCAGGCTTCGGGTTACTGTATATCGCGGCAAATCCGCTGGCCATGTGGCTGGCGGTGATGGGCTTCGTTGTGTATGTCGGTGTTTATAGCCTCTACATGAAACGGCATTCTGTTTACGGCACCTTGATTGGCAGCCTGTCCGGCGCGGCGCCGCCAGTCATTGGCTACTGCGCCGTCAGCAACCAGTTTGACGCTGGTGCGCTGATTCTGCTGCTGATATTCAGCCTGTGGCAAATGCCCCACTCTTACGCCATCGCTATTTTCCGTCTTAAGGATTATCAGGCTGCCAATATTCCGGTACTTCCGGTTGTTAAAGGCATTTCTGTGGCTAAACATCATATTACGCTTTATATCGTGGCGTTTATGGTTGCGACTCTGATGCTCTCTCTTGGCGGATATGCCGGCTACAAATATCTGGTAGTTGCCGCGTCCGTCAGTATCTGGTGGCTTGGGATGGCGATTTCAGGTTACAAAAACCTGAATGATGACCGGGTATGGGCCCGTAAACTGTTCGTCTTCTCAATCGTGGCCATCACCTCGCTGAGCGTCATGATGTCGGTGGACTCCATGAGTCCAATGCAGGACGTACTGCTTACCTATATCCGCTGACGCAGCCGGCGTTCAGCCTCGAAAAACAGACGGTTCCGCCGTCTGTTTTTTTATTTCGCCCTCCAATTGCCAAATCAAGTAACAAACCTGTCATTTACGCCCCGACATGCGAAACCTAAAATAGCGCCAGCAAAATACAGAGGTAGCAATGAACGATAATAAAATGACGCCTGTTGAGTTAAGGGCGACGTGGGGGCTAGGCGCCGTTTTTTCCCTGCGTATGCTGGGCATGTTTATGGTGCTCCCCGTGCTGGCCACTTATGGTATGGCCTTACAGGGGGCCAGCGAGTCACTCATCGGCGTGGCCATTGGCATCTATGGTCTGATGCAGGCGATATTTCAGATTCCTTTCGGGCTAATGTCCGATCGGCTTGGGCGTAAACCCCTCATCATTGGCGGTTTGGTGATCTTTATCCTTGGTAGCGTCATTGCCGCACTCAGCCATTCCATTTGGGGGATCATTCTGGGCCGGGCGTTACAGGGAGCCGGTGCAATTTCCTCCGCCGTTATGGCCCTGCTTTCCGATTTGACCCGCGAGCAAAATAGAACCAAAGCCATGGCATTTATCGGCGTTAGTTTCGGCGTCACATTCGCCATTGCCATGGTTATCGGCCCGATTGTCACTCATGCTTTCGGGTTGCAGGCATTATTTTGGGGAATTGCGCTGCTTTCGCTGGTAGCCATCGCCATCACCATTTTGGTGATTCCTTCAGCATCAGCACATGTGTTAAACCGTGAATCAGCCATTATCCGTAGCGGGATCCGCAAGGTTCTCGCTAACAGCCAGTTGCTGAAGCTCAACTTCGGGATCATGTGTTTGCATATACTGTTGATGTCGAGCTTTGTCGCCCTTCCCCGGGTTATGGAGCAGGCAGGGCTCGCACCGCAAGATCAGTGGAAAGTGTATCTGGTTACTATGCTGGTATCGTTTGTCGCCGTTGTGCCGTTTGTCATGTATGCGGAAATCAGGCGGCGGATGAAACAAGTATTTATTATCTGCGTTATGCTGCTCACCGCAGCGGAGCTGGTACTGCTGCAAAGCCAGCACTCGCTGGAACAAACGTTGATCGGCATTCAGATTTTCTTCATCGGATTCAACGTGATGGAAGCTATTCTACCGTCACTGATCAGTAAAGAAGCGCCAACAGGTTATAAGGGAACCGCGATGGGCGTCTATTCGACGACTCAGTTCATCGGGGTCGCATTGGGGGGCAGCCTGGGTGGTGCGCTTTACGACCTTCAGGGCGCATCGCTGGTTTTTAGCGCCGGAATCGGGCTGGGTTTAGTTTGGCTGCTGGTCAGTAGCACCATGAAGGAACCCCCCTATCTCAGCAGTCTGCGTATTACGCTGACGGATACCGCCCTTCAGGATGCCGGGCTGCCGCAAAAACTGCAGCAACACCCTGGCGTAGCAGATGTCGTCATTGTGCCGGACGAAGCGAGCGCTTACATAAAAATCGACCGCAAAAAAACCAACCGCCAGCAGTTGGAGCAGTTGGTGAGTCAATATAGTTAGCGAGCCAGGTTCGGCATATCGATGTCATCCAGGTGGGGTGAGACTCCACCTCACCTGGCTTGAACCTCGCGGACAGGTGGCCGTTTACTCAGGCTGTGTAGAGTATCAATCGCGGAAGTTGTTGAATTGGAAGGGTTGTCCAAGATCAGAGCCGCGAATCAGTGCAATGACGCCCTGTAAATCATCACGTGATTTACCGGTGACACGCACCTGCTCTCCCTGAACCTGCGCCTGTACTTTCAGTTTGCTGTCCTTGATCAGTTTGACGATTTTTTTGGCCAGCGTAGCCTCAATACCCTGTTTCAGCTTGGCTTCAATGCTGTAGGTCTTGCCGCTGTGCTCCATCTCATCAGGAATTTCCAGCGAGCCACCTTCAATACCGCGCTTGGCCAGTTTTTCACGCAGGATATCCACTAACTGTTTGACCTGGAAATCCGACTCGCTGCTGGCTTTGATCGTTTGCGCTTTTTCATTAATGTCAAAGCTGGCAGCAACATTGCGAAAATCCCAACGAGTGCCCAACTCGCGAGACGCATTCTCCACCGCATTACGAACTTCCTGCATATCAATTTCCGATACGATATCGAAAGATGGCATCATTTTTCTCCTGACAATTAGCTGCCGAGCATAATAACCGCTACCCACTAATAAACAAAATGCGTAGCGCTTCCAGAATCGGCATTCACGGTCTTTACCACTCAGAGGTCTGCCATCAGGATATGGTGCGGGCAAAGCGACAATGAATCCCCTATGATAGATGCAGTTCTGTTACACACGGCGATTAGATGCCGCATGGTTAAACAGAACGCTGATGGATGTGTTTTCAACGAATACCGCGTCATTGGGCACAATTTCGATGGGCATCGCGTTGATGATTAGGCGCAGGGAAAAGAGTTACCGTACCGGTAGCATTTTCACCGGACAAAGGAAGAATGCATGAAGATTACCGTTCTTGGCTGCGGCGCAATTGGTCAGCTTTGGCTTGCGGCGCTGCACCGACAAGGACATGACGTGCAAGGATGGTTACGCATCCCGCAAGCCGCATGCCGGGTCAATGTCACGATGCTTAACGGCGAGAACTGCGAATTCAGCCTGAAAGCAAACGATACGGAGCATTTGTCGCAAAGTCGGCTGCTGCTGGTGACGCTGAAGGCCTGGCAAGTCTCCAACGCCATAGTGCCGTTGCTTCCCCGACTTCACGGCGATTGTACGATCCTGCTGTTGCACAACGGTATGGGGACTCGGGAAGAACTCCCTACCATGACGCAGCCGCTGTTATTCGGCGTCACAACGCATGCAGCCCGCCGCGATCCGACATCTGTCGTACATGTGGCCGCAGGCGTAACGCATATCGGCGCGGTCAATGGTATTGACGACTTCGGTCATTTCTCGGAAATATTGCACCAGGCGTTGCCGGACGTCGCCTGGCATAACAATATCAATGCGACCTGCTGGCTGAAACTGGCGGCCAACTGCATGATCAACCCGCTCACCGTCCTGCATGAGTGCACCAACGGTGGGTTGATGGCTTACCCGGAAACGCTAGCGACACTCAGTCAGGAGATCGCCCGTCTCATGGAACGCGAGGGGTTTCACACCTCGGCGGAAAACTTGCTGCACTATGCCCACCAGATTATTCAGAACACGGCAGCCAATACCTCTTCCATGCGACAAGATGTTCTGGCGCAGCGTCATACGGAAATCGACTACATTACCGGCTATCTGCTGCGCCGTGCCCGGGCTCATGGGTTATCCCTGCCGGAAAATCGCCGACTATTCGAATACATCAAACAAAAGGAGAGTGAATATGACCGCATCGGTACTGGTTTGTCTGGCGCCTGGTAGCGAGGAAATCGAAGCCGTTACCGCCATTGACCTGCTGGTCAGAGCGGGCATCAAAGTCACTACTGCCAGTGTGGCCAGCGATGGCGCGCTGGAAATCACCTGTTCCCGCGGCGTCCGCCTGATTGCCGATGCGCCATTGGTTAGCGTTGCAGATGAGGAGTTTGACGCGGTGGTGCTGCCCGGAGGAATGCGGGGGGCGGAATGTTTTCGAGATAGCCCATTACTGGTCGAGCGGCTGCGCCAAACGCATCAGGAAGGCAAAATCGTTGCGGCGATCTGCGCGTCGCCAGCAGTAGTGCTGGAATACCACAAGCTGTTTCCGGTAGGAAACATGACCGGTTATCCCACGCTAAAAGAGCGTATCTCGGCCGATAAATGGCAGGAAAAGCGCGTGGTCTACGATCCGCGCGTCAATCTGCTGACCAGTCAAGGGCCGGGTACCAGCATTGATTTCGCGTTAAAACTGATCGACCTGCTCGCGGGAAAAGCGAAAGCGGCGGATGTCGCATCACAACTGGTGCTACCGCCCGGCATCTATAACTATCAGGACTGATCAGTCGTCGATGAGGCTGAACTTCAGCCTCATCGTAATTGTGCTGCGCTCAGAATGTTATTAGGGACGATAGACCTTCACATTGGTGAATCCCTGCTCCCGCAGATACAGCGCCTGCAAACGACTCATCACACCACGTTCGCAGTACAGCAGATAGGTTTTATTCTGATCGAGATCGCCAAAACCTGTGCCCAGTTTGTAGAACGGCAGGGACTGCACTGTCACATGCTCCATCGTCAGCGGTTTGTCTTCCTGCTCATCCGGTGAACGGATATCCAACAGTACATCGCTGGCACCAAGCGCGCCGACGGTTTCCACTTCAACCACGTTCTGGCTGGTCTGCTCCGCAATCTCACGAATATCAATATTGCGCGCTTCGCTGACCACCTTATCCAGAATGGCGAAATCGAAATTTGCTTCCTCATGCTCGATTTTCGCTTTGACCGCTTTCACCGTCGGGCTCTTGGAAATCACGCCGCAGTATTCCGGCATGGTTTTGGCGAAATCTTCCGTTCCCAACTCGCGCGCCAGCTTGATGATGTGCTCTTTATCGTGGGAAATCAGTGGACGCAGAATCAGCGTATCGCTCGCATTATCGATAAGACGCAGGTTGGTCAGCGTCTGGCTGGAGACCTGCCCCAGCGCTTCGCCAGTGACCAGCGCTTCAACGCCATAGCGCTCGGCGATTCTTGATGCCGCACGCACCATCATGCGTTTGAGCACCACGCCCATCTGGCCATCATCCACTTTTTCCAGGATTTCGCCGACTACGGGCTCAAAATCCACCGCCACAAAGCGAACCCGATGGGAACTGCCAAACCGGTTCCATAAATAATGCGCCACCTGTTTTACACCAATCTCGTGGGCGGCGCCGCCCAGATTGAAGAAGCAGTAATGTACCCGGCATCCGCGACGCATCAGCATATAACTGGACACACCGGAGTCAAACCCGCCGGAAATCAGTGACAGGACATCCTCCTGGGTGCCGATGGGGAAACCACCGATGCCTTCATAGCGTCCCTTGATCAACAACAGGCGATCCTGATCGATTTCTAAATGAACCGTCACCTGCGGCGCAGTGAGGTTGACGCGCGCGCTTTCAATATGCTGATTCAACCCACCACCGACATAACGCTCGACACCCTGAGAGTTAAATTCATGTTTACCGCGACGTTTAACCCGCACGCAGAAGGTTTTACCTTCAAGTTGCTCACGGTACATGGCCAGCGTCTGCTCAAAAATATGGTGGATATCGTTATAGGCGTGGTCTTCAACCTCCAGGATATGATGAATTCCGGGGATCCTGGTCAATGCATCGCGAATAGCATCACGCTGGCTTTCGTCTTTAGCTCTGACGTCGATATGATCCCAATAGCGGACAACCGCTAGTGTTTCATCGTAGTGTTTGAGGACATTGCGAATGTTACCGGTAAGGATTTTTATAAAGCGCAACCGCACAGATTGGCTTTTGATGGTGATTTCCGGGAACAATTTAATGATAAACTTCATGGCGGCGGTCGTTACCAGGCTTGAAAACATCAGGCTTACAGCCTGATTACTGAAAAATCGCGTTATCGGTAACACCAGCAGACGTGTGATGGTTTTACCAATAACATCCAGGGCGCGAAGTATACCACCATATTGAGGTAAGCTGCGCTGGTTAAGCGCATAATTGACGTCCTTTGCGGCGTGAAGACCATACCGCAGGCAAAGCCGACGCAGACAGACAGGATTGAAGAAAACCTATGCCGAAAAAAAACGACACTCCCGTCAGCTTCGAGACAGCACTCAATGAGCTGGAACAGATTGTCTCACGACTAGAATCCGGCTCGCTTCCATTAGAAGAAGCACTGGGCGCTTTCGAACAGGGGATCCAGCTTGCACGCCAGGGTCAATTGAAATTACAGCAAGCCGAACAGCGGGTACAAATCCTGCTGAATGATGATCCTGAAAGCCCTCTGTCCCCATTTACACCGGATAATGAGTCGCTATGACAGATTTTTTGGAGCAACTACATGCTCACCACCAGAGAATCAACACCACGTTGCGCCGATTCATCTCCGCCCTGCCTTTCCAGCAGATACCGCTGATCGAAGCTATGGCTTACGGCTCGCTGCTTGGCGGCAAACGTCTGCGGCCATTTCTGGTGTATTCCACGGGTAGGCTATTCAATTTGCCGCTTGAAAGCCTCGACGTACCTGCAGCCGCGGTAGAATGTATTCACGCCTACTCGCTGATCCACGACGACTTGCCGGCCATGGACGATGACGACTTGCGCCGCGGTCAACCAACCTGCCATGTCAAATTCGGCGAAGCCAACGCTATTTTGGCAGGCGATGCGTTGCAAACCCTGGCGTTCTCCATACTGGCGGGCACCGAGATGCCCCGCGTCAGCGATCGCGATCGGTTGTCGATGATAGCCGAGCTTGCCTCCGCCAGCGGCGTGGGCGGTATGTGCGGCGGCCAGGCGCTGGATCTCGAGGCGGAAGGTCGTCAGGTCGACCTCGCCGCGTTGGAACAGATCCATCGGCACAAAACCGGCGCGTTGATTCGGGCCTCCGTCAGGCTAGGCGCGCTGGCAGCGGGTGAAGCCGGACGCCAGGTCATGCCGAGTCTTGACCGTTACGCCAACGCCATCGGACTCGCCTTCCAGGTGCAGGATGATATCCTTGACGTCATTGGCGACAGCGCCACCACCGGCAAACGGCAGGGGGCCGATCAGCAACTGGGGAAAAGCACCTATCCGGCACTGCTCGGGCTGGCGCAGGCCAAAGCCAAAGCGTTGGAGCTGTATCAGGAATCCCTTGCCGCACTTGACGAACTGGAAGCCGCCATCGCCCACCCGGCAGCCATATTGCCCCTTCGGTCACTGGCGAACTATATCGTCGAACGAGATAAATAATTGCAACACCAACACCGCGTAACGAGCATCCGATGATCTTTGATATTGCGAAATACCCTACACTGGCACTGGTGGAAAATCCTGACGATTTACGCCTGTTGCCCCGGGACAGCCTGCCGAAACTGTGTGACGAACTGAGACAGTACCTGCTGGATAGCGTTAGTCGCTCAAGCGGACATTTCGCATCGGGCCTGGGTACGGTTGAACTGACGGTGGCGTTGCATTACGTCTATAACACGCCGTTCGATCACCTGGTATGGGATGTCGGTCATCAGGCTTATCCGCACAAAATCCTGACCGGGCGTCGCGACCGGATCGCCACCATTCGTCAGAAAGACGGCCTGCATCCGTTCCCGTGGCGTGGAGAAAGCGAATACGACGTACTGAGCGTCGGCCACTCATCCACCTCCATCAGTGCCGGTCTCGGCATGGCGGTGGCCGCCGAGCGCGAAGGTAAAGGACGGCGTACCGTATGTGTCATCGGCGACGGCGCGATCACCGCCGGCATGGCGTTCGAAGCCATGAACCATGCGGGCGATATTCGGCCGGACATGCTGGTGGTACTCAACGACAACGAAATGTCGATTTCTGAAAACGTCGGCGCACTGAACAACCACCTGGCGCAATTGCTCTCCGGCAAGCTTTACTCCACTCTGCGCGAAGGCGGTAAGAAAGTGCTGTCGGGGTTGCCGCCCATCAAAGAGCTGGTCAAACGCACCGAGGAACACCTCAAAGGTATGGTTGTTCCAGGTACGCTATTTGAAGAACTCGGTTTTAACTATATCGGCCCGGTGGATGGGCATGATGTGCAGGCGCTGGCGCAAACGCTCAAAAATATGCGCAGCCTCAAAGGGCCGCAATTGCTGCACATCATGACCAAGAAAGGCAAAGGCTACGCCCCCGCCGAACAGGATCCGATCAGTTGGCACGCCGTGCCTAAATTCGATCCAGCCAGCGGTACTCTGCCTAAAAGCAAGGAAGGGGCGCTGCCCACCTACTCTGCCGTCTTTGGTCAATGGCTGACGGAAACCGCCGCAGGCGACAGCCGGCTGATGGCGATTACCCCTGCCATGCGTGAAGGCTCCGGCATGGTGGCTTTCTCCCGCCAATACCCGCAGCAATATTTCGATGTGGCTATCGCCGAGCAGCACGCCGTCACCTTCGCCGCTGGGCTTGCTGTTGGCGGTTATCGTCCGGTCGTGGCAATTTACTCGACTTTTCTGCAACGCGCTTATGATCAAGTGATTCACGACGTCGCCATCCAGAATCTGCCGGTACTGTTCGCTATCGATCGCGGCGGTATCGTCGGCGCCGACGGGCAAACCCATCAGGGTGCATTTGATCTCTCTTTCCTGAGATGTATCCCTAACATGGTGATCATGACGCCCAGTGATGAAAACGAGTGCCGTCTGATGTTGCATACCGGCTACCACTATCCACACGGCCCGGTCGCGGTGCGTTACCCGCGTGGCACCGCCGTGGGTGTACCGTTAACGCCGCTGGAAACGCTGCCGATCGGCGAAGGCGTGATGCGCCGTCAGGGAGAAAATATCGCCATCCTGAATTTCGGCACACTGATGCCGGAAGCGCGTCAAGCGGCGGAAGCGCTTAATGCCACACTGGTTGACATGCGTTTCGTGAAACCATTGGATGAAGCGTTGATCCTGTCGTTGGCAGGCACGCACCAGGCACTAGTGACCGTGGAAGAAAATGCCGTCATGGGCGGCGCGGGGAGTGGCGTCAATGAACTGCTGATGGCGCACCGGGCGCTGGTTCCCGTATTGAATCTGGGCCTGCCGGACTATTTTATTCCACAAGGCACACAGGACGAAATCCGAACACAATTGGGGCTGGACGCCGTGGGTATTGAGCGCCGCATCC